>JAAYNQ010000208.1 GCA_012520725.1 Syntrophomonadaceae bacterium
CTCCGTCTTCGGATAACTTCTTGATCCATGAGTAAATCGCTGATCTGGAACAGCCTAATTCTTTGATTGCTTCTGTAACAGTTAGCTTCCCAGAATTAATCTGTTCTACATAGGCTACTTTTGTATCTCTGTCATAATATTTCGCCATGTCGACACCTCCTGATGGCTCTTCTTTTATTATTGTCCATCTTCTCGGTGTCCGCTAGTAGGTTACCACATTATATACAATAATCTATAGGACTTATTAAATTTCATAATTATTCACCTAATTGCTATTATATGTACAATTTTGTATATATTTTCTTGTTTAATGTATCTCTTTCCTTCTTGCCGTTGAAGTCAAAGCAGATTTTTTTAATATTTGGAGATATTGACACTTTTATAATTACTATGGGCTTGCAAAATTAGTACTATAATTATGCATTATTCAATAAGACATATATTGTCCATCTCTTTAAAGTTTAAAACTAATTTCCAAGCGATGTGTCTGCATCTTTACTTATAATCTCAAAAACTCGAAAATAAGGCTGACCATACATATTGTATTTTACCGGTCCTATAGTAGTCGTATAGATATCTCCTTCTTTCTTAGCCAATATGTAATTTGTATTTATCCAATTAAATTCCTGTTCCGTATCATGCCCCAGATAATCCAAAAGGCATATAGTCTTAAAAAACTCATTTGCTATTTGATCAATTTGTGACGGATCAACTTCGTTTTCCACACTCAACCCATCTATCGTCAATTCAAACCAAATAACTTCTCCCGATGAATTCTCGTAAATATCGCATATTAACATTACACCAGATGCAGGATCTTTATACTTACCTAAATTCAGATATAGCGTTTCTCCTTTACTTGAGCCCGTAAAGGACAAGTTCCATTTATTTTTTAATAGAGTTGTAATATCACTTTCCATTAATCCTACAATAGTTGCTTGTTCAAGTGAGATAATCGATTGATTAGAGTCAGATGAAACCGTACTTGTTGTATCTTGAAGTTGATCGATATTTAAAATGCCATATAATAGCACTATAAATATCACAGACCAAATCAACCACCAGCGGGAATTCTTTTGCTTATTCGCCATTTGGTCATGGCGTTGGGGTGCTTTTTGTTCTTTTTGAGGATTGATGCTAGTGTTGGTTGTTTGCGATAAGTTATCTATGTCATTGGAGCTTTTTGTAGAGATATAAGCTGATAATGTTTGTGCCTCATCTGCTTGAATCTTTGATATGACCAACTTTTTGGAAGATAAGTATATTTCTATTTTGCCAAATACTAGGCCGGTTGAACACTTTATCGAAGATATTTTATTAAAAGGAATATCTTCAACTTTTAAAGATATTAACTTCTTGTTGATCAACAACAACCTTTTGCTGGTTGCAACCAATATACCATTGCCTTTGTTAAAATGCCCTCTAATTATTTTCTCCACTATTTCGTCTTCCTGCAATATTGTAGGCAATACTGCTAGTTCGCTGCTAATTAACCACTTTGTAGTTGGATCCATACTGTTGATAAGGCTGTCGACATCCTTTCTTTTATTCAAGATTCTCACCCCCGCTTCTAACCATTACATGGGAAACATTCACTCCGCTATGTAAAACTTACCTACCGAAATATCATATTAAATTCTGATAAAGCTTATACAATTTCAACGGCTTACCTGCTATTCTGGATTCTATCTCTTTTAATACGTATTATCTTCAAACTGTTTATTGTGTGCTATAGCTAGGTTATATGCGTTCGTAGCAGAGTATATTGAATTAGCCAAACAACATATGGCAAAGAATGTTGCCTGTAGATACTCACCATAAATAATGCTACTAATCACTATTAACAATAAAATAGTGTGGACGATAAAAAACCAGCCTGCAGCCCATGATTTACCGTTGTAAATTTGCCCTAATCCTGGCATTAGGAAGGACAATACTGCTGCTATTCCTTGATGGTTCTCTAATTCCATATTACCACTCCCTCAAACTTTGGCCTTCTTGAATCGGAACAACTGCATCCAAGAATTGCTATGCAGAGTAAACTGGGCTCAATTTAAGCTCCGTATACCCTCTTGCACCTTCTAAACCGCCTTCCCCTGTATATCTCTCAAGCAAGCCCGGCACACTTTTTTATCTCTAAATTGTTGGACATTCTCCATACTGCCGCAGAATATACAGCCAGGAGAATACTTCTTTAATATGATCATATCTTCAGCAACAAATATCTCTAAGGGATCTTTTTCAACTATATTGAGTGTTTTTCTCAGTTCCATGGGAATTACGATTCTCCCTAGTTCGTCCACCCTCCTGACCACTCCTGTTGATTTCATATAAAACCCTCTTTCTTGCTATAATATATATAATTATACATGATTTTCCATATATATGGTAGGTTATGGGTATTTTCTGCAGGGAGGTATCTACAGGTGGGCCAAACCGGGGAACTTGCTGATATGCAAATTGTTGCTTAAGAATTAACTATTAAGTTTACCACGCTATTTCTTCTGGATATTCAATGTTCTTGAGGTTAATACGATCTTCATCACATCCATAATCTTTCGCAGCTTTACTTACTACTTGTTTGATTTCCAGATGTTCAGCATCGCAGTTATACTCTGCAATGCGTTTGGCTATTCTACTTATATTTTTTAACTGCTGTTCTTTGTTTATGTTTAAATACGTATTGGCCTACAATATCTTGGATATTAATTGAATCATTCTTCATTAGTTTCAGCCAGCGTGAAAATTTTGTTGAGCTAAACAATTCCCGTATACAGCCACTAAAATATTATTTTGATTTCAGCACTCTCCCCCGTTCCATAGATTATCCAATAAAATCTCTCCAACCTTCATAAATCATGACCATAGCCAGGGTATCTAATTCGCAGTATTTTAATAAGGCTTTGCTTAATTCAGTACGTTCATATTCGGACATTTCTTCAAACTGCAGCTGGGCATATGCTGTCAGTGCGGCTCCGCCGTCTTTTAGTTCATCATTGTCACTCAATAGTTCCATGGTTATATCCGGCATATCCTCAAATAGCTTAGGCAGTAACCGGTATGGATCAATCACCTTGCCGTCTTGGTATTCAATCCATTTCCAATCTTTATAATTCAAACTGATGATACCGCCATCAGCACCATATATGGGCTTGGAATACTTATCCTGCAAATATTTCGAACTATTTAGTATAGCCGGCAAAACACGTTTAATGGAATTGGAGCCTCCCATAGCTGGATCATAGTAGTATCTTTTAACCAACTCCCACATATCCACCATACTGCGGGGACCTTTCCTCTTATCGTCGCGTGATTCAGTGATTGTGCGTATAAAGCTGCATAGTACTTCCCTATCAGGTATGTCATCGGGATCTACCAATAATTGATGGTAAATCATGTTCAAATAGGTATTTTCATGGGCAGCGTAACGGAATATGCTTCCCTGATCCTGTTCTAACTCTTTCTTTAGTGCTCTTACAAAATCATAGTTTGGGAACACACCTGGTTCTGCATTAAGGTACTGCCCAAAGTGTTTGATACTCCCGTCCTGATACAATATATGATGAGAATATTGAAAAGCTATTCCTTCATAGGGATACCTTCCCTTATTGAAGGGGATTGCAGCCATAGCGGTTTCAAAATCAATAAAATGAAGGGGATAAACCCATTTGTCCATTTCTCTACGCAAATTTTCTTTGTCAATCCAAAACGTTTTGTCATTGGCCTGGGCTTTTTCAATCTGCAGCCATTGCCTCTCACTGCTTGATAGCCCTGGCTTGCCGTCGCTTTTCGGGGAAATATCGCCTATACGCAGGTCCGTCATCTTTATTATGCCTTCGTTTATATATTGGTTCTTTTTCCTAAAATTCCATATATCTAAAACACTTGGTTCTAGAAAGCCAGGATCATCCCAACCCAGGCTCTCTTTCCAGCACTCATGATATCCGGATTTTAAACCGGCTTTGATTTCCTGTTCAGTAGCTTTAAATTCGCAATTACTACAGGTAAGCGAAGGAGAAGAAGCAATTCTCACATCACTGAAATAACAATCGGCCATCTTAACTACAAATTCGTCAAAATACAATGCCCCAAAGACACTTTCCATTTTTGTGCTATATATAATATCACAGTAATCATCAACATTAACTCGGCATAAAATCGGGTTGTCCAGTTCTTCCGGTAAAAGGGGTTTCCCAACCAATACGTATTTCCTGCCTGTTTTATCTTTTTTGATTCTGAATTTCTGATTCAGTTTATCTGTGGGACAAAGTGCGGTTTTGTCGGCCATCATAAGATATGCTGATATGTAATAATCCGGATAGGCGCACTCTACCACATATTTTTGAAAGGCAACATCATAAAGGTAAGACTGCCATGAGGATTTGATTGAACCTTTTTTCGTTAAGAAGGAATCATCATTTAAATCGTAAGACTTCGCTTTGACCTCCACCAACTCAATATGATTACCTTGCTTAAATAAAATATCGGCCCGTATAAAGAGGTTTTCATACCTGAATGCAGCTTCATAAATAATTACTTGTTCTTTTTTTAACAGTTCGCTAGTTTGTTTGATAGCATCATTATCATTTAAGGTCTTTATTTCAACGCCGCCAGGAAAATATTGCTTGGCCAGTTCACCGACCTGAAAACCCCCATCTGCCAGGGCCATCAGAAAAGTATCTTCAATCTTTTGGTTAGCATAGTCTGCTTTGCCATCATAGTACAGTTTAGTTGGACATTCCAAGGCCAGTTTGAATCTGGATTTGCTCAGGTATCTTGGTTTAATGCTGAATACCCCCTCTCCCCTTAGCATTAACTAATTATCCGTATTCACATTTCTGTACGAATTACTTACATATTGAATTTTACTGGTATTACAGTAGTGGTAAGATATCTCCTTATTTCTGATACAATGTTATTGTGTTGCCTTCGTTGATGTGTTATATATAAATCAAGAGTTGCTAGGGATTGACCTGCCCCAATAGCGGCTAACAAGAATTTCTCGTTAGTAGAGCCGACATCCGTTACAGGATATTCGGCTCTATTTCTGTCCTGGCATCGTTCGCATACATAACTGTGAATGGAGATTGTCAACACTTTTCGATTTAAATCTGCTAAGAGACTGTTCTTAATTGGCCTTGCTGTCACTGTTTAATTTATTAATGTAAAACCCGTACTCAAACCGAGCTGGCCGTATTAATTAATGGACTTTTTACCAAACAAATTGTTATATCTAATGTTTATGACTTCTTTGGATACTCGAAAGACCTTCTCCAACTGATTAATACTGGAAGACTTATGATTATCCATCCACGGCATAGGCATCAGCAACTCCTCAGCAAATATGTCGGCTTCTCGGTCCAATATATATCTTTCAGAATCAGTTAGGATGTCTTTGTGCATAGTGTCAGAAGTATATAAATGGCAGTGTCCCAATACGATGTTTCCTAGCATGTGGGCTATACACCAGCGATCAAGGGCCTCACGCCCGGAGATCGAGATTACGATATGATAGACTGAACAATGTAGAAACACAAAGGAATCTTCAAGCCCATCGGTATAATGGTAATGGATTTGGACGTCCAAATGGTCACAAATCTGTTCAAGATTTGTAGGGGGACGGGTGACCCCAGCTTCTTTGAGAATCATTCGAGCTTTTGCTCTTGCGTAGTCTTTTCTAATTACCGCTGGCCTCACTTTATGGATGCCGACAGCCTTCACCCCCTTATCGATGGTTTACATCTACTTTGGGATAATTATTCAGTATAAGATTAAGATTTTGTCAAAGTATGTACTAATTCCCGGATTAATTCTCTTTCTTTATCAGTCATACTCGCATACGAACGCCTTATCATGAGGATGTCATTTGAAATTTCATCGGTTGTACCTTCTAAATGCCTGAAGTCGTCCCTAGCTCCTATTAGGAAGTCTGCGCTCACGTTTAATATCGTACATATTTGGGCCAATATGCTCAAAGAAGGAAAACTCTTACCGTTGCAATAAGAGTTCACGGTTCGGTCGGATATACCTAGCTTCATTGCAAGCTGTTTCTGTTTCATTTTCCTTTCAGCCAACACCATTCTTAACCTTGGCGGGAATACTGACATACAATCCACTCCTTTGATATCTAATATTGTACATCAAAGAGTCTTTAAATAAGGCACAAAACACTGGAAAACCTGATACCAAGTGCTTTGTTTAGGAGGAGATTGGTGGAATTAGCCTCACATGATTACAACAATACAACGCCTAGTAATTACATCTTAGATTTATGGTTTTTATTTGTCAACTCCATGTTTCTTGGTTATAATACATTTATAAGAAAATATTAAGGAGTGGATCAAATGATAACAAATGAACTCCAAAGAGAGTTTGAAGAATATCTCGCCGAGGCCTTAATTGATATTGATAGTCTTTATGACACTAGAGCTGCAAGAGACCTACTTGATGTGCTGGTCACCTGTAAAAATGCCAAAGAATTTTTTCAGATTTTAAGCGTACTGAGTATAGCTAGTGACGCCCTCCAATTTCAAACCGTTAACATTGCCTTTAGGGCAGTCGGCCTAACTGAGCTTGCATGGATACTGGATGATCCCCAGAAAATGCAGGATTATTGCCGTGCGATTGTGAGCAAGAAGAAATGGTAGGAAATAAATACTGATTGTCGTTATGAATACAATAACTGATTAAGGTGCTCCTCGTTGCTTGTGAATCTCATGCTAAACAGCATATTCAAAGCTTATCTGCTATGACGGTTCCTTACAAAACTATCCAGATACCGCTTTGTCTCAGCCGCCTTTCTATCCAGCCGATATGCATAAAATGTCTGTCCTGATAGTAAAAGTCACGGCTTTTTTCATGCGGGTAGCAATTAAGCATGGGTTGCCAGGGTATACTTTTATTCTTTTCTAAATAAAGGTCATGATTAGCTCCATCAGTTACTATAATCGCTCTCTGATTTAATTTTTCTACGATCTTAGGGAAAAGCTCTTTCCCCATCCACATCTGCCCGCTTCCGCCTTCTCCATAGCTATCACCACGATAGAAGAACACTGATATGTTTTTTACTGAGTCGAAGGCTTCAAGGTTATCGCAGTGATGGCGAAATATCTCAACTGAGCGGCTGTTTCCGCCAATGGTATATTCCCATGTTTCTTGAAAGCGTTTTTCCTCATTGGCTGGATACCTAACGAAATATTGACTTCCGCGACTCTGTTCCTGGCTAGGTTCGCTGTTTACTCTTCGCTTGATATCAATGTCTATCCAATTTAACCTGGTTCGATTTTCTCTTTGTATAAGTGGCAGTGGTGGGACTCTATCAAAGTCAACAAAGTGAAATTCTGTTACCGAATCGATAAACATTTGTATCGGTTCAAAAGAATCACGACCACAGCTGGGATAAAAAAGAGCTCCTGGAGTTAGATTGAAAGCTAAGGGTGATACTTGCTTTCGGCTAATACTGTTAGCGTAATAAGCCCTATTGCGATTCTGCCGGTTTTCATTTAAGTTATGCTGATGTCGTACTCTTAAACCATCATTATTATCGGTCATACAATTCCTCCCTTAATCAATTAATTGACTTCCGCTTTTTCCTGGTTCCGAAGAGCAGCCAAATAAGCATATATTCCATTCTTAAACAATGCATCATCTTCTATTTCAAACAACCAGGCCAGTGCTGGTGGAA
>JAAYNQ010000209.1 GCA_012520725.1 Syntrophomonadaceae bacterium
TTGCGAGATAGGATTAGGCTATGCCAGGGTGGAGTTGGATCTGGAGGAAAAACACCTTAATCCATTCGGAGGAGTTCATGGTGGGGTATATTCTTCACTAATCGACACCGTCACTTATTGGGCAGTTTATTGCGATATGGATGAGGATTCGGGCCTGATTTCCCTTGACGTTACGGTAGATAATTTAGCTCCAGCTAAAAGCGGTCACCTGGTAGTTGAAGGCAAACGCATAAAGGCGGGAAGAACGGTTTGTCTGGCCGAGGCAACCATCTTTGACAGCAAAGGTAAATCCTTGGCTTTTGGAACCTCCAAGCAATTGGTTACTCCTGGACTGCAGACCATTTCCCAGGCGGTAGCAGCCATGGGATACCAAGCACTGCCACCGAAATTTATCACTACGGTGTGAAATGCTCCAGTACGGAGTCTGACACCTTGTGGGCTGGCTCCAACTCTACACTCTCCATCAGCAGCCTACAATAACACCGTTATAAACCCGTAGGGGCGACCTACGGTCGCCCGCCTGTATCTGCCTGAATACCGTAGCATACACCGCGGGCGGTCGAAGACCGGCCCTACATATACCCGCATGAGGTCCATATTAACGGTGCGAGTCTGTAGGGGCGAGCTGTGGTCGCCCGCCTGTTCATCCGACGTAATACCGTAGACAAAGCATTTTCAGCTTGACAAAAAGTGGTCGAGGCAAAAAAACTTACCGGGGCAAAATAAGCATAGAACTTACCGGGAGGTGATATTTTAGTGAAAAATGCTAAGAAAAACAAGCTTGTATCCATGCTCGACGATGATATCCGTCCCATCGAAAATCCTGGCGGGGCCATTGATTTCTATATGCCCCTGCCGGATGAAGTTTATAAGAAGTGGAAAAAGCGAAAATAGCTATGGAAACGAGGGCCATTCACCCTCGTTTCCATTTTCTTAATCCTTCCACAATTCATCTGCCAAATGCTCTATTTCTTCTTTTCTTCTTTCGCTACTTTCCCGGTCGATAATCCACTGTCCACCCTGCTTAAGCAGCACATCACCTTCCCTGGCCCCTGCCGGGATCTGATCCTTTTTAACATTTTCCATCTTCCCTTGGATATCCAGGACCGCGTATTCGCCTTCCCAACGGTCAATTACCCCTTTCAAATCAAGTCCCCCCTTATGGTTGGCAGATACTGCAAGGACTATAGCCTGCCTCCAGTGCTTCTGCCCGGCTTTTGAGGTTTACCTGGTTATGCTCTGCAGGCAGGCTTTCACATTCCAGACGGTGAAACTTTTTTGAGTTTTTATTTCCTATATAGTAGGAATCTTCACCAGTATCTGCTTGATTAAAACCTTTATCAGGCATAGTTGATGCTTTTTCATTTTCCACTTTCAGTGAATTACCGTCTGAACTGAACACTATATTCCCATTTTCATCGCTCCGGTATATTGTTGCCCCAGCCTGCTTTAATTTCTCTATGATTTCTTGGTGGGGGTGCCCGTAATCATTACCGGCTCCGCACATGATAATAGCATATTGCGGTTTTACCGCATTTAGAAAGGGATCGCTGGTACTGGTAGAACTGCCATGGTGCCCAACCTTTAATACCTGGCACTTTAAATCCCCCCGAGAGGAGGATAGTATGTCCTGTTCGGATTCTTCCTCTGCATCGCCGCAGAATAGAAAAGAAATATTTCCGTAGACCAGTTTAACTACCGCGCTGTAGTTGTTTAGACTATCATACCGGTCCCTTACCGGTGCTATAAAACTGGCATCTACGCCCTCAATAGGAATTGCTGCTCCTGCTTGGGCGGTATTTATCTTAAGTCCCTGGTTTTTTATAGCTGTCAGCAAATCTTTGAATGTTGAAGAGCTGTGGGTCACTTTGGGCAGATAGATTTTTTCAACTTGGAAGTTTTCCAATACTGCAATAAGACCCCCGATATGGTCCGAATGAGGATGAGTGCCCACCATTACATCTATTTGATCTATACCCTGTTTCTGCAGATACTCTACAAGCTTTTCCCCCTGATTCCTTTCTCCCCCATCGATTAACATGCTCTGCCCTAAAGAAGTTTGGATAAGTATAGAGTCCCCCTGCCCCACATCTATAAAGCTAACGGTTAATTGCCCCAGCTCATTGATCTGACTAACAGGATTGCCTTGCTGATCTGCGCCGATTCCCGTTACACATCCAATCAAGGCTAAACAACAGATTAACAGTATTGTAGTAACTAAAAAACGCCTTTGGGCCAAACTAAAACCCTCCCTAATTCTAAAAATCCCCCGGTTTGACTTAGCAGGTTTCGGAGTACAAGAATAATAATATTAAATTCAAAGGAAATATTCTACCCCAA
This sequence comes from Syntrophomonadaceae bacterium, assembly GCA_012520725.1. Taxonomy (GTDB): domain Bacteria; phylum Bacillota; class Syntrophomonadia; order Syntrophomonadales; family Syntrophomonadaceae; genus JAAYJK01. Next base: position 2,341 of record JAAYNQ010000209.1, read on the forward strand.
CATAATCCGGGCCACCGTTATTTTCAATATTACTATTGACTTTACAAGGGATTGGGCTGGTGATCTATTGCAGCCTAATCCCGCCTTCTTTCACATATATTCATTATTCGCCTGCAAGAGATGAGATCATAACCCTGGCCACCTATATCAACCATTTATTAACCACAGGTATACGAAGGAGAATGGGGTAGAGCAATAAGCTGCAGGTAAAAATCAACAGAGTTATTATTGGAATACTAATTATTGTTGGCCAGGTAAACGAAAGCCCGCTCAGTCTTAATAGATAGATAAAAAACATATGGGCCAAAAAAATGCAAAAAGAGGCCTTTGATATATAAGCTATACCCTTTCGCAATATTTCGTTTCCAGGAGTATTGATTGAACTACCCAGACCAAAGATCCCAACCGCCAGCAAGGCCACTCCCAAGGACATCCCTTCCAGAAAGCCCGTATACAAGAGACCGTTTTGGACCGACATATAACAGGTGCCCCCAAATACAAACAGGAAGCCACTCAGGGCAAATGCCCAATAGCATTTTCTCTTTTCCGGGGGATATTGCTTCAGGTAAAAGCCCAGTATGCCGTAACCGATGGCCGCATAGGTCATATTGATTTTATACTGAACCGCTATCCCTGACAGCAGCTTGAAAGGCCAGAAAGATATTACGGTAGGATAGATGATGCCAAAAGCAAACCATAGCAGTAATAGGTATTGCAGCTCCCTTTGGGAGGCATTTTGGGTCAGCACCCTGCTAAGAGGTAAAAACAAATAGACCATTAGCAGTATTTGCAGATAGTACAGGTGAAATTCCTGATTGAACAATAGTACTTCTTTTAACCCCTGTATCAATTGGGCTATGGTCAGACTGCCGTCAACTCCTAAATGAAATACCTTATAGAACATAGCCCAGACCAGCATGGCAATAATTATTCGAGGGAGTGATTTACTAAATAATTTCCTGGTGGAAAAATCACGGTGCGGTAATAGAAACAGGGCTCCACTGCACATAAAAAATATGGGTACACTGGCTCTTGCCACACTTCCCCAGAAAACACTGAAGGTCCAGTTAGGAGAAGCTATTTCATAGTTATAGGAGCAAGTATGTATCACGATAACACCGATTATCGCTATGCTTTTCAACAAATCAATGGAATAATCCCTTTTATATTTAATATTGCTATCCACTTCTCTTAACCTTTCCCTACCAACCATTAAGTTTTATTTCACCCAGTTGTATGTATTGATTAATTGATCATTAAAATATTATAGAACATTTCCTATTCAATTTGGTCTAGTAGAAGTAGAAACTCCTGCCGGTCATTTTCCCGGTAGAAACGCTAGCTGGAGAAGTGATATAATCCAGACTTGCCGGTTTTTCAAGAGCGACAGAACTATCACTGGCATAGGCCATTCCTGATATAATCAATATTGGGCCAATTATCAGTCAATAAGTCCCTTTGGAATGTAAAACCATTTTTTGAGGACAGCAGACCTTAATTAAACCAAAATACCTGCCGCCCTTGTTTTATTGCCCCGGCAACTAACAAGGATTGTGCTGCATGAGCTATCTCGATCTTAGGTATCAATCCTTTTCTATTCTATAATCATATATAGCTACTGGCTTATTTCGTAATTAACAGTGACCCCTTTGCTCTCTGAATCATAGGTTAAAGAGATCTTGGTATTCTCGTCTTTACTGGCATTATAGCTGTAAATGCTGTCACTGGTAAACTCATAGGAATCATTAGTAAAACCCTGAGCTTTTATCTCTTCCAAGTATTGCGCAAAATCCTCTGATTCAACTTTTTCCAATATAATCACACAGAATTGATCTGAATTCATGGCTGAAACCACAGTACCTTGGCTTAATTGTGGAATCTGCTTGGCGGCACCGCTTTCAGGCCATTCGGCTGCTCCGAAACTAAATTCTTCCCCATCTTTTCCTTTGATGCTGACTTTATCACCGTCCAAATCCACCTTGCCTTCTCCATCAACCGCCTTGTTGATTAGCCCTTCAACAACTGACTCGGCCACTTTTTCTTCCATCCTCTCCTTAGCTCCACAGCCACCCACCGCTACTACCATGAAAACCACAAGTAAAATGATTACTGCTTTTTTGAACATTTTTCATCCCTCTTTTCTTATGATGTGATACTCCCATCGGATTCTTGTACCGCTTACTTAATCAACTGGTACTTGCCGATAATTGGCAAAGCCTTGCCCTTGCCGGTGAACCCATTAATTAATCCCATAACTCCTAGTATGAAAACACCCAGTGCAAAGATGGGCAAGAGCATCCAACCAATTATTGGAATAATACTCAAAACAACACTTCCTCCCATTCCCAATAAAAGTAGTAGCAATCCTTGATTGGCATGGTACCTACCAAAGGGGGAGTCCGGGCAGACTACCAAAGGCAGGAAAAAAAGAATATAGGCAAGTCCTGCCATAACCTTACTGCTTTCAATATCTTCTGGAGTGAAAGCAGTAACCTGATTAGTCCCGGCATTAAAATCTGTCATTATCAAAA
>JAAYNQ010000210.1 GCA_012520725.1 Syntrophomonadaceae bacterium
GGGCCCCGTACTGACTTGAACTTATACCTTTGGTCAGACCGCTTTGATACAACCAGCCCACATATTTATCGGCCCATGCCGGTACATCATGAAAGGGATGGGTCCAGTTTCCGGCCAGCACTCTCTCTTCTGCTCCCAGAAACCGAACCAGCATTACTGCAGCTTCAGCTCGAGTCATATTGCGTTCCAATTCAAAACCTTTATCAGTCCCCCGGAAAAGCCCCAGGTGTTTCAACATTTCCGCTTGCTCATAGGCATCGTTGTTGATGCCAGCGGTATATACCCCGGTTAAGCAGTGAGCATTGGTGTTGGGCAGTATTACGGCCTGAGCTGGGGCAGTCAACAGCAGGATAATAAAAAGGGTCAGGCTGAGCAACTTTTTCATTGTATTTCCTCCCATTAATAGCAAGTTCCGGTACCAGTGTCTCTCTGACACTTGCCGGTGAAGGCACAGCTTTATTTATTCCCATAATAAGCCTAAGCTATGGAATGTCAAGCCATTTATTGCTGGTGGACAACAAGTCCAAGGGCTGGGGGGATTGCTTCTTAGCCCCTGGACTAAGACCATGCTGGCCATAGGTCATGTCGTCCAGGTCAAAGAGTACTAGTACATATTAAGACTATATGAGGGGGAAAAAAGCCTTCGTAGTTTAAGGTAGAAGAGGGTCGAAATTACCGAAATAATAATGAAATAAAAAATGACTGACAATACGGAAATTCTGCTAATATGATTATAGTCAAAGTTTTTCATTGGGGGTAGATACATGAATTTTGTTTACAGTATTCTAAACCATATGAAAAATAACTCCGAATTTAATAAGAAGTTGGTAATACTGATTTCTTTCCTACTATGTTTGCTGGTCGGCTTATACATACATATTTATCTTAAACAGGATATAATATATACTCACCTTTTCTACATACCCATTATTCTTACCGCCTTCTGGTATGGAATCAAATCCCTTTACCTGGCCTTGTTGGTTGGACTTCTGCATATCGGCCTGAATTATATGACTTTTGTTACCATATCCATGAGTTCGGTACACCGGGCTTTAATAATTATAGCGATCGCGACGGTCATCTACATAATCAGCAACTTCCGCTATGGCAAATTCCCGTTTCCCGCAGAATTTGAGTCAAAGGAAGGTAAAAAACCAGATTGTCGTTCTCAACAAATTAATATGGTAGGACAGCTAGGAGTAGCAGTTGGACACGAAATACGCAATCCCCTGACCACGGTCCGGGGATTCTTGCAATTGATGGATGGCGAAATAGATCCTCAAGATTTGCGGGAATATTTATCCATAATGATTGAAGAGATTGACCGGGCTGATGAAGCCATAACCCATTTGATCAACTTGGCTGAAAACAAGACCAATAACCCGGAAGAATATGACCTTAATGAGATTGTAAATGAATCTTTAAGCAATTATCCCCTCTCCCAGTATCCCAAAATAAGAATCAAGAGCAGATTACATAAGCTACCCAAGTTGATGCTGGATAAACTGGAAATAAAGGAATTGGTTCTGCATTTACTAAACAATGCAGTTGAGGCCATGCCCAATGGTGGTACCATCATCATTGTAACCAGGCAGGTTGGCGTTGAAGGATGGTTGATCATCCGGGATCAGGGAAGCGGTATTTCTGAAGAAATAGCCCAGCATATCGGAACCCC
>JAAYNQ010000033.1 GCA_012520725.1 Syntrophomonadaceae bacterium
AGGAATACTAACCCAACCGTGGGCGCTACTTCACGGAATAAGGGTGAAATAGCTATCTCCATAGCCAGCAGGCCGAACAAGGTGGTGAATTTGATAATTGGATTCAAGGCCACCGATGAGGTATCCTTGAAGGGGTCGCCTACTGTATCTCCTACTACCGTAGCTTCATGCAGGGGGGTGCCCTTTTCCTGCAAGTCCACTTCGACTACCTTTTTGGCATTATCCCAACATCCTCCGGCATTAGCCATAAATACCGCCTGGAACAAACCGAATACAGCTATGGAAATCAGATAGGATACGAAAAGGGCTACCGGTGCTTCACTGCCCTTGGGAGCTGACAAACAGGCTAAGGCCAGGGCAAAGGAGAAAATGGCTATAAATATGTTGAACATCCCAGACTGAGCGTATTGGGTACATATTTTTACCACATCTTTGGAGTTCTCGGTGCTGGCCTTCAGGCTGGCCGTTTCATCCAGATTTATATTCTTTTTGATATATTCTACCGCCCGGTAAGCCCCGGTAGTAACCGCCTGAGTCGATGCCCCGGTGAACCAGTAGATTACAGCTCCACCGCATAAGAATCCCAAAATAGTATAGGGATTAAGCAGGTTAAGAATACTTTCCGGATGCACTCCCAGAACGCTCTGGATAACCAGAATCAGGGAGAATATCATGGTAGTAGCTCCCACTACTGCGGTCCCGATCAATACTGGCTTGGCAGTAGCTTTGAAAGTATTGCCTGCCCCATCATTGGCTTCCAGATAGTATTTGGCTTGCTCAAAGTCAGCTTTAAAACCATAGTTCTTTTGGATTTCTTTTTCTATATCAGGTAAGGTTTCAATCAAGGACAGCTCATATATGGATTGGGCATTATCAGTAACCGGCCCGTAACTATCGACAGCTATGGTTACCGGCCCCATTCCCAGCATACCAAAGGCTACCAGGCCAAAAGCAAATATCGAGGGGTAAATCATGATAGTCCCCAAACCGTAGCCACTGACATAATAGGCTGCGAACATAATAACAACAAATACCGTACCAATCCAGAAGGCGCTAAAATTACCAGCTACCAAACCGGAAAGTATATTTAGAGAAGCTCCTCCTTCCCGGGAGGCTTTTACCACCTCGGCTACATGGCTTGATTTAGGGCTGGTAAATATCTTGGTGAACTCTGGAATTAAAGCCGCTACCAGAGTCCCAAAGCTGATAATTAGAGCCAGGACAAACCACAAATCACTTAGTTCATTGTTTAGCCCTGAACCTGGTCCCAGAATATAATAACTGACAATGAAGGTAACCAGGATGGAGATAATGGAAGTAAACCATACCAGACTGGTCAGAGGCGCCTCGAAATCAAAATCACTTTCTTTGCCGTAGCGGGCCTGGCTGAAAGCTTTATTAATATAAAAAGAGGCTATGGAGGTAATAACCATCAATATACGCATAACAAATATCCAGCAAAGCAAGGTAGTTTGTAAACTTGGGGCCACAGCCAGAACGATAAAGGTGACCAGAGCTACCCCGGTAACCCCATAAGTTTCAAATCCATCGGCAGTGGGACCTACACTATCACCAGCATTATCTCCACAACAGTCAGCTATAACGCCAGGATTCCTGGGATCGTCCTCTTTAATCCCAAAAACGATTTTCATCAAGTCGGCTCCAATGTCAGCTATTTTGGTAAATATACCCCCAGCAATACGCAGAGCACTGGCTCCAAGAGATTCCCCTACTGCAAAACCAATGAAGCTGGCACCGGCCAATTCCCGGGGAACAAAGAGCAGAATAATCAACATCATAATCAGCTCAACGCAAACCAGCAAAACACCGATACTCATACCGGCATCTAAAGCAATATTTAAAATTTTAAGGGGTTTCCTCTCCAGAGCGCTAAAAGCAGTACGGCTGTTGGCCAGGGTATTCATACGGATGCCATACCAGGCTACACTGTAGGAGCCCAAGATGCCTATAACTGTCCACATCAGAATAAATAGGACTCCTCCAATTGGCATTTTCTGTAGATATCCAAAGTAGAAGGCTATACAAACCCCGATAAAAGCGAAGAGTATGGCAATAAATTTGCCCTGTTGTATGAGATAGGTCTTACAAGTTTCATAGATAGTTTGAGCTACATCCAGCATGGAGGGATGGGCCGGTAATTTTTTTACCTGGGTGAATTGGTAATACCCAAACACCATACCCAGAAGGCAGATCACTATCCCTGCTAACAACAGGGTATTTTGTTCCTGGCTTAATTCAGGAATAACCAGGTTAGCTTCGCCGGCCAGACTAAAGGCTGGGGTCATCAGAACACAGATTAATCCCCATAAAGCACCCCAGAAAATCCGGAACTTTAAATCAAGTAAAGCTTTCATCAAGAACATCACTTCTTCCCTTCATAAATTATTCGTCCAGTAATTTG
>JAAYNQ010000034.1 GCA_012520725.1 Syntrophomonadaceae bacterium
CACTCCGTTTTCGTGTTGAATTAGTTGGCCTACTTTTTAAACTTTTTCAACTTTTTCAACCTTGTCATCGTGATTGTACAACTTTTTGTACTGCTAAAGCCACGTCACGATTTATTTGACGCTTACTTTTCAATAACAAAATGGCATCACAATTAAACAGAAGATGCTATTTCATGCTATTTGTTTAAATATTCTAAAGAGCCACCGTTGCCTGATTGTGAATTATTTGTAGAGTCGTGATCTGCCTCCACCAGGAGGAAAGCCGTAGTATTTCTGAAAATGCAACCTGGGGGCAGGGTAAGAGGTTTGCCGATGGAAAGGTCCGTCTGCCGTACAAGAGGTTTTTAGGCTACGAAGTGGCCAAGATGCCTGCCTAAAATGTAGAAAAGGAAGCGGCTGTCGTCCGGCTGATTTACAAGCTATTTCTTGAGGGGAAAGCCCCATCAGGCATTGCCGCCACTAACCAATCAAGTCATACCTACGCCATCGAGTAAGGTGCTAGCAAGCGAGCACAGGTCAAAGTATCCTGACCAACGAAGATGATACCGATTTACCGAAGTGTAAAAGAAGGTGATCCTTGGTTAAACATCAGAGTGTCGTCGATAGTTTTGAGTTAAAATAGTTTTGGAATATATTTCTTTATTTAGTTGAGAAATGTATTGACCACCCAATTATGGAGTGGTAATATATTCCTTGTGGTTTATTGAAGAGATTACAGCCTTGTAATTTCTTGAGCTGCTTGATTTTGATAACGTTCATACCGCTAAAGAAAAAACTTTTGTAACATTATATACTCATCGAAAAACCTACCGAAAGTTTCAAAACAATAAACATAATTAACATTTATCGACGAGAAAAATGAGTTGCTCTATGAATGAAGTTTGTATATGAGAAAGGGATTGTGTTTCCTGCAACAAGCAAGAACACTGAAGACCGATCTGAAACGACCCATGAAAATGTGCAAGACATAAATCAGCGGGAAAATCGTCTGCGCCCATTTTGTAATTCCCGAGTCAGGTTTATAAAAAGTCGTTCAAGTGAAAGCGTAATTGTTGATTGTTAGTCATGTGATTAGAGTAGTGTCCGTCGCCGGATATGAGTAGCAGTATTATCTGCTGGGAGTAGAAAGGGGATTAATAATTGATGGACAACAATCAGTCGTTAAATCTGAAGGAACTGTGGGATCGTGTCAATCAACTCAAAGAACAAAAACGTTTTTATGACAGTATAGATGTCTTGAAACAAATTATCATAATTAATCCTATGCATCTTAGTGCATATAACGAATTGAGCAACATTTATCGCAGCTTGTTCGAACATACAAGGAATGTACATGCTTTAGCAGTAGCCGCGGTAGTCTATGAAACAGCATTGGGAATCCGCAAAAATCTTATATCTTACCGGGGACTTGCGGCTGTGGAATGTGAACGGTCAAACCTTGACCGAGCTAAGGAGCTGTGCTCCGAGGCGAAAAATCTTTTTGGTGAAGATTCGCATCTGTGTAGTGTGCTTGGGAGAATTGCCTGCCTTCTAGGAGATCCTGATGCTGGAAGAATAGCATTCAAACGTTCACATCAGTTAAGAATTGAAGAACAGTCAGGTGTTGGTGAAAACGAGATTCAACTGCTTATGATTGATCCTGGGAGTTGCCATGCTCCGATTAATGATAATGGGATAAGAGCCAAAGACAAAGAACATCCTATCTTGATTGAAAAAAATAAGGCTTTTAATAATATTACCCAAACTTCTGCTCAACAGGCCAATAAGCGAATAAAGCCAAAGGATGTATCTGATCGAAAGGTAAACCAGAGCAAATGTGAATATCGAGTTTATGATTATGGATATCATGAGATTTATGAAGACTGGGAGAAAGAAGACGAGACGATAGAGATCATGGACGATATCTATTCGGAAGAAAATTACAACTATTACCTGGGAGACGATGATTGGGAAGATATTAGGGAGCAGGAAAATCATACTTACGATGATAATGAGTACCATGAATATCGTATTTACGAAGATATTGAGGCCAAGGAAGATTATTAAAGAGAATTAATCATGCGAATAACAAACTGATGTTAAGGAGGGGACAACGGACGATATATTAAAAAATGTGCTAAGCAGGAAAACCCTTGCTCAGCGTATAGCAAGGGAGAATACGGAAAAATCCATTCAAACCATTGATCTTATGATTGAAGAAAACCGAGAAGGTTTACTGAATACGGATTTACTGCGAAGAGCGCAGGAGGAAGCCAGGCGGGCATTAAACAGCGCAACGATGGCTGCTGAAATTGGATTGCTCGCACCGGTTGGATTCTTTGGGTTAAGTGAAGGATTGCATGCCCCGGACCTCGATATCTCTCTTTTGGGGATCGGCAATCACCGCTATTTCCTTTTTCATAGTGCAATTGCACTTGTGATTCTACGCTATTTCTACCGACGCTGGCAGCAGGAGAGCTGTCAGGGTATGCTGGAACGATTCGGACAGAAGGTTGCAGGGGTGGCCCTCGGATCGTTTGCTTTTGGGGTAGGAGTACATTTGGCACTGGATGTTGTTCAGCCCAAATCGGTGGTTTTCCCTTTTTTCGGTTCCCCAGTTAATGGAACCCTGATTGATGATCGGATCTGGTTCCTAGGTAATTCCCTGTGGGCATTTAAAATCGGACGTGATGTATTTGCACTATGCATAGCAGATGAAATGGAAAGTGCTCGAGTCTGGGTCAGAGAACGGTTTGAGGGGAGAGACATGGATGTTATTTTTAATAGGGATTGAGAAAATGAATATCGAAGAGCAACGCCAACTGCTAGCCCAACTGCAGAGCTTTGACAGCCTGCTGGTGATCAAGGAAGGGGCCATGGATAGTGCTCTCAAAGCGAAACATTGGATTACTACAAAAAGTGCAGGTTTGGCCCAAAAAGCAGGAAAAAAAGTTTGGCAGGAACGTCTTCAGGAGCTGGATCGCAAGAGCGACTGGGAGGTAATAGGTCTGCAGGAAATTGTGGAAAACAAAATTAAAGAATTGCAGATGCTGAAAGATTACGAAGTTCGTGCCTATCTTAAAGAAGATATAGCCAGACTGGTTGGTCTACCCCGCAACATCTCTTCCGAAGATCTCTCCGGGACATACTTTGCGCACATGGCCCCCCAGTTTAAAATATCTAATTGGGAGATTATGGACCCGGGCATATTAGAACGAAAACTCTATGAGTGCTGTTTGGAAGAACAAATTGACATGATCAAAAAACGCCTGCGCAAGTTTAATCGTGATGAAGAACAGGAAATCAAAGAGACCCTCCAGAAGGAGATAGAGGCGCTCAGTCACAGTGAACAGGAAGCGATGCGCCAGGCCAGCGGACTGGATGAGTTGACCGGAACTGCAGTCCTGAAACTATTCAAGACCAGCTCGGCAGTTGCAATTGCCCAGATTCTCATAACCAGCAGCGGGTTCGGGGCATATCTGTTCCTGACTACCATGATCAAAGCCATTTCCTTATTGCTGGGAATCACCTTTTCTTTTGGATTGTACACTGGCGCTACTACTGCTATGGCATTTGTTCTATCTCCCATATTTCTGGGGATGTTCCTCGTCGGAGGGGGTGGAATACTCTGGTGGCAGACACGAAGCAAATTGAACGACTATCTGATTAAGGCAGTGTTTATGGCTGGGAAAGCGAAGATGGCGATTGAGGGGTGAGATATTTGTAGTTTGGGGGAGATAAGATATTGAAAAAAGAGAAGAATTATTTTAGGATTGAACTGCTCGCGACTAAAGGCGCAAGATTCCTGATTCAACGCTTTACTTCCGTTTTACCGGAAGTCTTGCATAAGCTTCACAGGCTAACCCCGTAGTTCCTACGGTTCTAAGACTAGACTGATAAAAGCCTTAAGACTTAGTTTAAGATATTTCGTGCTGAGCAAATGATTACATAATAATAAAGTATATTTGTCGTCGACCTCCAGTAATGTAAAAAAAGCCGGGTGGCGACGACACCACGAATCTGAAAACTACAGCATTTTTGCAAAAAGGCTTTGTGTTTACCAAAACAATTGATAAAATAAGGATACCTGTACTATGGCTTTTTAATGGGTTTTTGACCCGTTTATAGGGGATTGAAACCCTCATAGTCGTCTTTGGTCAGGTCGATAGTGTCGTAGTTTTTGACCCGTTTATAGGGGATTGAAACCGCCGCATCCCCCTAAGTTTACTGGGTCACCCGAAGTTTTTGACCCGTTTATAGGGGATTGAAACGGAGATGAGAGCGCATGAAATCGGTACTGATAGCTAGTTTTTGACCCGTTTATAGGGGATTGAAACGCGGCAACTGCGAGTGCGGTTAAAAC
>JAAYNQ010000211.1 GCA_012520725.1 Syntrophomonadaceae bacterium
CTATTCACCTCCATTTATCAGCTAGGCCTGCTAGTAAAGCTCTACCACAATTATTACAATATCCATGCCAGCTCAAAAACCAAGAGGAATGCCTAAATATTGGGGGTTTCTTTATGGTTTGATAATTATTGATGTTTCAATACTTTACATGAATGTTACAAATATTTACAATCTTATCAAAAAAGCTGCTGACCTATTATGTCAGCAGCTCTAAATATCGTTATTTACTTATTCCCATGGTCAAGGATGCAGGTGGGTAGGGTTATTCCTGTCCTGTTACGGAAATGGGCGGTCAAAGACCGCCCCTCTATTTATTTAGCAAATATAAATCCTGAGTAAAGGAAGATAAACTATTTTCACGCGGAATAGCTAATACCATCAGAAACCGTGCCTTTAGCCTTTCAGATATTCATCAATAGCATCCGCAGCTGCTTTTCCGGCTCCCATAGCCAGTATTACAGTGGCTGCCCCGGTTACTACGTCACCTCCGGCATATACCCCTTTCATGGAGGTAGCGCCAGTTGCGGCATCCGCTATGATGTTGCCCCATTTATTGGTTTCCAGATCAGGAGTGGTTTGAGGAACCAGGGGATTGGGACCTTGCCCTATAGCCATAATGACCGTATCTACTGGTATTTCAAAGGTCTCGCCCTCAATGGGAATTGGCTTCCTGCGTCCGGATTCATCGGCTTCTCCCAATTCATATTTCTGGCATATGATGGAGGTAACCCGGCCCTCCTCATTGCCCTTAATTTCAATGGGGCTGGCCAGATACTCGAATTGCACCCCTTCTTCCATGGCATGTTCGATTTCTTCATGGCGAGCCGGCATTTCTTTCAAGGTACGGCGGTAGATGATGTGAGATTCAGCACCCAGCCGGAGAGCAGTCCTGGCACTATCCATGGCCACATTTCCTCCTCCAATTACCGCTACCCGCTCCCCTACTCTAATAGGAGTAAGATATTCCGGGAACTTGTAGGCTTTCATCAGGTTATTTCGGGTGAGGAATTCATTGGCGGAATAAACCCCATTCAGATTCTCGCCAGGTATATTCATGAAATAAGGCAGGCCAGCTCCGGTTCCAATGTATACCGCATCATAGCCCTGTTCCAGCAGTTCGTTGATACTGTTGAGTTTACCTACTACAGCATTGACCCGAATATCCACTCCCAGTTTGGAGATATTCTCAATTTCCCGGGCTACGATTCGTTTAGGCAAACGAAATTCTGGAATACCATAGATCAACACTCCTCCTGCTACATGCAGGGCTTCAAAAACGGTAACCTGATATCCCTTAAGGGCCAGGCAAGCGGCGGCGGTTAGTCCCGAGGGGCCGGAGCCTACAATGGCTACCTTCTTGCCATTGGGCTGAATTTTAGGAGTAGAATCAAGGCCTTGAGCCATTTCCCAGTCGGCCACAAAGCGTTCCAAACGCCCAATGGCTACTGGCTCGTTCTTCTTGCCAACGGTACATTTGGATTCGCATTGGCTTTCCTGGGGGCAAACCCGACCACAGATAGCAGGCAGGTAATTTTTCTCTTTAATCTTGTTAATTGCACCGGCAAAATCACGTTCTGAGATCATTTTTATGAAAGCTGGAATATCTATTCCCACCGGGCATCCCTCAACACAGGGACTGTTCTTGCAATGGATGCAGCGGCTGGCTTCAAGAACTGCGGTTTCTTCAGAGTATCCCAAGGCTACTTCTTCAAAATTATTGCAGCGCACCTTAGGATCCTGGTACGGCATCGGATGTTTTTTAGGTATTATTTTGCGTTTTGGCTTGTCCTGTGACATTGACATTCTCCTTCCCCGCACCTATGATAACTCAGTGCTTCTTTTTCTTCCTTGGCAAACATTTTTGCTCTCATTTTTACCAATTC
>JAAYNQ010000003.1 GCA_012520725.1 Syntrophomonadaceae bacterium
TAAATGACTTGATAAGTTGTGTCAGACACCGAGGAGTGTTAAAATTGTGATGAAATGTGGTATACGTTAATAACGAAAGTGAGATTGGATTATGTATATAGTATTTATGTAAGTTGTTTTTAAGCACCGCCCTTATTAGGGTTTCCTTGTTGTGCTTAAAGACATATTTTACATGAGTACATCCTCACTTTAGGGATCTCCTTGTAAAATAATGTCTTTTGCGCGAACAACCATTAAGTAGTTGTTCGTTTTTGATTTTATATAAGGAGATTTCTGTAATGAATAAAATAATTAATTGGAAAAGACAATTTGTTGTAATATACACCGGACAGGCTTTTTCAATCTTAGGTTCTGCAGCAGTTCAATTTGCGATTATCTGGTGGCTAACCGTCCAGACTGAGTCCGCCGTCACACTGACCATTGCATCCGTTGTTGCTTTTCTCCCTAACATGCTAATTGGGCCCTTTGCCGGTGTATGGGTCGATCGATACAACCGCCGTACAGTGATGATTGCTGCTGACGGGTTGGTGGCAGTATCCAGCGCCATTCTTGGCGTAGCATTTTGGTTGGTGCCAACACCGCCAATTTGGTTTATATACCTCGTTCTATTTTTACGTGGATTGGGCAGCACCTTTCACGGTCCAGCTATGCAAGCGGCTATACCTATGTTTGTTCCTGCAGATATGTTGACCAAAGCAGGCGGATGGGGAAATATGATCCAGTCGATATCCAATATGATGGGGCCGGTGCTGGGCGCCGCACTCATGTCATTTGTACCGATTGCTGCCATCATGATTGTGGATATACTGGGCGCCGCTTTTGCCATCGTTTGTCTTTTGTTTGTCATAATTCCGGACATTCCACAAAGCAATGAGAAGATGAGTGTATTGTACGACATGAAGCAAGGATTTATGGCAATGAAAGCCAATAAGCCTTTAATGGCCGTGTTTTTCCCCATGGTGTTTATGACCATACTTTATATGCCCTTAGGTGCTCTGTTCCCGTTGTTGGTGCGCGTCCACTTCCTGGGCGAAGCCTGGCATAATGGCATTGTGGAATTTGTCTTTGCAGGTGGATTGCTTCTCTCATCTTTGGTTATCGGGGTGTGTGGCGGCATGAAAAAGAGATTTTTGATGGCATCCTTAGCAATTGGCTTAATGGGTTTGGCTACGCTGGTAAGCGGCGCATTGCCGACCAGCGGATTTTGGATTTTTACCATATGCTGTTTCTTCCTGGGTGCCTCGGGTACTTTTATGAATGTTCCAGTTATGGCCTACATTCAGGAAAGTATTGCACCTGAAATGATGGGCAAAGTGTTTTCCCTGTTAATGACAGCCATGACTCTTTCTATGCCGATAGGTTTGCTTGTTGCTGGTCCGGTGGTTGAAGTTGTAGGTGTAAATACATGGTTTTTCTGGACCGGTGTTGCGTTGCTCCTGGACGCTATTCTTTGCCGACTTCTGACGCGTCGCTATGACCAAGCAACAACCGTAAGTGGGTAAAAAGGGAGGCAAGTAAATCAAACCGGCTGTATATGATTAAATGTCTAAGATAACTGCTATGACTAAAGAGTAGTAAGCGGCTACCAATATGAAACATACAGAAAAACTACGAGAGAGCACTGGTCGCGGTTTCACAACTGATGCAGTTACCAATAAATGCTTGAAGCCGATTAGATAAAGGAGTGCTGCACTAGATCTGTATAAACCCTTGCTTAAACCAAGTATTGGGCTTAATGCTATGATATACTCCCAGGTTAAAGACTTACTAGATTAAACCTGGATTGTATTGGCAGCAGCACTATGAGGAAGGAAATATTATTTAATATTCCGATCCTTATGATACCCCGATTGCAAGCGATGGCAAACAGGCAACCGAAAGGTATCAGCCTTTGGATAGAATGGGAACAACAAATGATATTGCTTGGGGAAGAATGTGAAGAAGGTGAGGAAAGTATGAAACGGTTTATATTAGCAATCTTGGTACTGGTAATCTTATTTTTGCTCTTTGGTTGCGGCGGCATGCAGAAGGACCTTACAACGGAAGATGCACTCTCCGGAGATATATTAACCGAACAAGCACCTGTCAAGGAAGAAGAAAAGAAGGATCAAGCCTCATCAGCTTACTTCTTTTCAGAGGGCCTTCTGCTAGGCAGTTTTGAAAAGAATGGCTGGCACAGCTTGTGTGATACAAGCGGAAATTATGAAACCGGGGTGGGGAATGCTGCCGATTTCTATGCCCAAGACCTGCTGGCAGTACCAGAATACCATGTTTTCAAGGACCAAACCCTGCTCGGTGATGCCAAGAGTATCATCTGGCAAACCGAAGAGGACTTCGGTCTGGGCAGCTTTGAGACGGAGGGGACCAAGGATAAGTTTGCTAAATATGGTGAGTTATATCATTTTGAAGGAAACAGCTACGCCAGTCACCGGATCTTTTCGTTGCCCACCAATCTTGGGCCATGAATTTACCGGCCTTAAAATCCCGGAATATTCTTTCTGGACCTATTTCCCTATTGGAGACAATTGGAACTATGAGCAAAACACCGGTACTTTGGTTACCAATAGCGGTTCTGTCAGATTTCCTGCTGATCTTGGGAAGAACATTGCCGCAACAGCCGAAGCAGAGAAGACATTGAGAAGGCTGTTTGCTGATGCCGGTATGGGGAATACCGTTTCTCATTTTATACAAGGCTTCAAAGCTGACTTTGACGGGGACGGCAGAAATGAGTATATTTTTGCGGCCAACCACCCTACTCCGAAAGAAAACGGATACTGGCCGATTATCGAAGGGGAAGGGACCAAGGATGATGTAGGGACGTTTTCCGTACTTCTCTATCAAGATGATGACGGGAAAATACAGATCCTGCATAGTGATTTGCGCCGTTTTACAGCTGGACCGGTCACCTTCAGCGGGGGACACTATAATATCATGGATATCGACCATTGCCACACACTGAAGCTGACAGATATCGCCGATCTCAATGGAGACGGCAGGTATGAATTCATTATGGAAATTGGGCTCTGGGAGGGCGGCTATAAAGTAGTATTGGCTCAGAGCCCTAACGAGAGATATGAAATCGTATTGCGCACAAATTTTGGTGTGTAGGAAGCCAAGCTGGTAGTTGGGCGGTTTACTTTTTATCGATTAATTCCAGGGCGGCATTTGTCAAGATAGTTGTCGCCAATTTCCAAAATAATGTATGAGTTTATGAAATCTGTTTTTGCTTCGATATATCGTTTTGGGAGCGCTCTGGATTAAGCCATACTTCATCCTCAAGAGACCA
>JAAYNQ010000212.1 GCA_012520725.1 Syntrophomonadaceae bacterium
AATAATAAGATCCCAGACCAAAGTGGAAGTTACACATACCGATGGACAAATAGTGATGAGGATAAAATACCTGGGAGAGGGAAACTACTATGAACAAACCGGGGAAGCGGATATTCTTAGGCTGGAAAATATTCCGCTGCTGGAAAGCATATGTGCAGGGCAAATTAAAAAGGACATGCAGGCCTGTATTAAAAAAGCCCAGAATTTGAATTGCGATATTTTTGGTTGGGGCACCCTGCTTAACTCTCAGTATCCTGAGCTTTGGCAAGAGATAAGTTCGGATTGGGATGAAATATTTCCTGGAGTTAAAGCTGAAATAGAGGCGGAATTCCAATTGCGTCGCACCTATGTAACCGATCAATCCCTGCACTATCAATAATATGAAGGGAACAGAGCTCTATAATCTGGAGGAGGAATACTATGCTTTTGCTGCTGATTATTATCTATTTAGCAATAATTGCCCTGGAAGTTCCCATTTTGATGCGAGAAGGCCGTGGTAAGGAATTGCTGGTATTTACTCTCTTCTTTTTACCCGGGGTATATTTATCTCTGGCCCAATATTTCGGCTGGTCCATACCTAATCCACTGTCAGGGCTGATAAGTCTGACTTCCCAATGGGTATGAGCTAAGGGGGAATCAAGATAAAAAAGATTCTAATATTGATCATCCTTCTGCTCTTACCCGCTGTGGGTAGTTGTTATGATCTTCGGGAAATAAATGAGGCCGCAATAGCGCAAAACTTTAGTTTGGACCTATTGGACAATGGGCAATTGGTCCTTTTGGCTCAAACTACCCAGCCCGTACCCAGGAACGAAACCGGGGAGACTCAGCCCATCCAGAATATAAGCTTAATGGGTACAGCAGATACTGCTGCAGCAGCAGCCCGGGATATATTTTTGCACTTTCCCCGCTTGTTTCTGTGGATACATGCTAATACCCTCTTTATTGGAGAGAATTTGGCCCAGGATAGCCTGACCCTGATCAGTGATTTCCTGATGCGCAATAGAAATCTTCGTTTCCAGTCCTCGGTATTTCTGGTCCGGGGAATTAGCATACAGGACTTGCATAAGGCTATGAATGAGATGAGTTTTGGCAGTACTTCAGCTCAGTCTTTAGTGCAACAGATGGAAAACCAGGGACAAGCTCTGGGGTATTATACCCCTTTAGAAAGCATAGAGTTGCTGGAGCGGATGCTTACCCCGGGCATTGAGCCGGCTCTGCCCCAGTTAAGGCTGGTTAAGGACGGGGATAAAGATAGAATACTACTGCAGGGCATGGGGGTTATAAAAGGCCATCGACTAATTGGAGAACTGAACCAGGAAGAGAGTCAGGGTTATTACTATCTACAATCCAAGAAGGAAGAAGGGGGAATAATTCATGTCGATTGGCCGGATTCCCCTGATGCTCAGGTAGTCATGTATTGCACCACCTTTCACAGCCGGACCCGGCCTTTAATACAAGACGGCAAGCTGAGCATGAAGATAGAAATTGAGTGTGAACTGCAGTACCTGGAAAGTTTGGGCGATTATGACGTTTATCTTCCCGCCCATAAGGAAAGCCTGGAGAAGCTGGCGGAAGCGAGAATAAAGCAACAGGTGCTCTCCTGTATAAAGCGAGCCCAGCAATTAAACAGTGATATATTGGGCTGGGGCTTGACAACAGCCCGGTATAAACCAGAGTGGTGGGGAGATATGGCAGCTCAATGGGATCAGCTCTTTCCCTACCTCAGCAGCCAGATAGTGGTCACCTGTAC
>JAAYNQ010000035.1 GCA_012520725.1 Syntrophomonadaceae bacterium
GATTGGCGTAATCATGTTAAGCAGATCGCTGATCTAGCCAGGAGCAACCTGATTCTTCCTGATACTTTAAAAGAATGTGCCGCCAAGTCCTGGGAATCAATTCAGGCCCTTTTTGATCCCCCAACCAAAAATGACCTCAACAAAGAATTGATGGATGCCATTACACTTGCTGTAAACCATCTCGAAAGTATCAATATTACCACCAAAAAGACCAGGAATGTCCTGGAAGATCTTAAGAACGCTAAAGAGCGATTTGACAAAGGATATTATACCTGGAGTGATTGGGTTCGTCTTAGCAAATTGGATCCAGGTAAAGGAGAAAGGGATATTGTAGAACCGGTAATAGCTGTAGCTGATAAAATCTTGTGCCATCCCCAGTTTCAAGCAGATGTCCGGCAAATCATAGAAGGATCATTTCAATGTGCTATTGGAGCTTTGGAAGGGTATGAAACTTTTAAGCGGGAACACGGCTTGATGGACTTCATAGACCAGGAAACCAGAGTATTGGATCTGTGCCGGAATAATGCCGCCTTTAAGACTTCAATGGGTGACCGTATCCAATTAGTTATGGTGGATGAATTCCAGGACACCAGCCCTATTCAGTTGGCTCTTTTTCTGGCCCTGAACGAGCTGGCAGGACATTCAGTATGGGTGGGGGATCCCAAACAAGCAATCTATGGCTTCCGGGGGACAGACCCCCAGCTGATGGAAGAAGTCGTGGCCTTATTAGATGCATCCGGGATTTTAGAGTACTCATGGCGATCCCGGGAGAAGTTGTTAGACTTTACCAACGCATTGTTTTCTCAAGTGTTTTATGCAATGGGAACGGATAAGGTTAAACTTAAAATACCACCTGAAAGGGCTGAGGTGGCCAAAGGGGGAAGCTTGGAAGCCTGGTATCTGACAGTAAAGAATAACTCAGAGGAAGCAGCTGCCATCGCTAATGGCGTTCGAACACTGATTGAAGAGAATCCTGATATAAATCCCGGCGATATAGCCATATTGTGCCGGACCAATGCCAGGTGCCGGGATATAGCAACAGCGTTGGAAAATCTAGGGGTAAGAGCATCGGTGGGAAAGGGTTCCCTTTTGGATGTTAAAGAGTGTCAGCTGGCTATTGCTGCATTACGATACATGAATAATCCGCTTGATACGGTGGCACTGGCAGAACTCATGCTTATGCAATGTTCAAATGATCCGGGAAATTGGCTGACCGAGCTTATGAGTGATTCTGCCCAAACTAAACAGCAATGGCATGCCAGCCCGATAGCAAAACGTCTTAATGAGGGACGCAGCCAGGTTCCTTACTGGACACCTTTGGAAGCTTTGGAACAGGCAATAGACAGAATTGATCTGCTGTTATATATAAAGTCGCGCCCTAATCCAGGACTAGCCATTACTAATCTGGATGCGCTAAGGGGTGCTTGCCGGGAATACATCGAGTTGTGCCGTGCACACCGAAATGCAGCGACCATTGAAGGATATATTGCTTATCTCTATTCGATGGCACCGGAGCAGGCGGAAGGTACCGGTGAGAAAACTGTAAACATCCTTACCTACCATGGGGCCAAGGGGTTGGAATGGCCATGGGTGGTATTGACTGGACTGGAGCAAGAACCGCGGTATGATGTTTTTGGAGTACATATTGAGGCAGCCCGGCAGTTTGACCCGACAAATCCCCTTGCAGACCGCAAAATACGCTATTGGCCATGGTTTTTTGGCAGCCAGAAAACTTATGCCCGGCTGGATGAAAGAATCGATGGTCTCCCATATAAATCGGAGATTCAGGCGATGAGCGAAAGAGAGGAACAGCGTTTATTATACGTTGGCATGACCCGGGCGAAGGATGGGTTGGTATTGGCCATACGTAAGCAAGGTAATAAGCTGAAAACTGCCTGGCTTGATGTTCTCAAGGCAGCGGATGGTAAAAGTATTATCAAATGGGATGCGGATGCGGACAACAAAATGTTGCAGGTTGGGGATACCAGAATAACAATCGATGTTAAAGAATACAATGCTGACGATATAGACCTGCCGGGTCTGGCAGCAGATGAGGAGCAGTATGTGCCTTATTGGCACCCTGTATCAACTGATTATCCACCGGCCAGAATATCGCCTAGCAGTCTTAGCGGAAACACCGGCAGCGTGGGATTTGATATATTATACGATTATAATACCCGCATCAATATCAAAGGTCATCCGGACATGAATGCCCTGGGTAGTGCTATTCATGCTTACCTGGCTCTTGATTACAGCCAGATGTCCGAGGTAGAAAGACTGGAAACAGCCCAGGAGATTCTCAAGAGCTGGAAAATTGAAAATGCGCTGGAGCCAAAAGAATTGTTATTGGCCGGCCAAAACCTACATGATTTTATAAATCAACATTATCCAGGATCTAAGGTGTTGAAGGAGTGGCCTATTTTCCTGCGCAATGCCCAAAACCAAATCATGCAGGGTTGGGTCGATGTGCTGCTGGAAACTGCTGATGGATATGTGATCATTGATCACAAAAGCTATCCCGGTACAGACAACGAAGAACGAGTCAAAGAATACGCTCCCCAGCTCATGGCATATAAAGAAGCGGTGGAAAAAGCTACAGGCAAGCCAGTCATAGGTCTATTGCTGCACTTGCCAGTAAGGGGATTGATATTGAAGATTCATTGTTAAAAATCCGGAAGGATGAATATAGTTGCACAAGTGATTGTAAACCCTTTCCGCAAAGGGGGAGTATATTAGGCCAGATTGCTCAATAAATCTACCGGCTCAGTATATTCTCCCAGTTCCTATTGAGCAAACCCAATCTTTGTTAATTCTTAACTTTCAATCTAGCACAAGTCTAGCAACTCTTTCCGTTATATGAGCTCAAAAAGGAACGGCGGATATCGGGGAATGGTAAATTAAGACTCTACTATGGATAGAGTCGTAATATATAATATTATGACGATAAAATGAATAATTTGTATGAAATAAGGAATTGACGCTCCTGTGTAAGCGTAATAAAATAAAAAATGTCGTTTGATGGAAATTGTATACAAAATACAAAGTGCAGCTCTCGTTGATTTATCTACTATAACAATTATCATGTCTATTGGTGATCATTCATCTTCTCCAATGTGTCGTCGATATAGTCAAATAAAACCGAATAAATAGTGTACAAACAGGCCAATTCGTTTCCAGTGTTTTTCAGCCGACCGTGCGAATGAAAGGGAGGTAGACAGAATGCGTGGAAAGTTAGATGTGAAAAGGACCGATCATGCTACTAGCAGATTCAGCCAGAGAGCTATATGGAATAAACCTTATTACCTTCTACAACAATACACCCCTCCCAGGATCCAACATGGAAGACTCATTTATCTAGGTCAGGACAAATACATCAATTTCCTCCAGGAGCACAACCTCATCAATAGCCAGCAAGCAGATAAACTGAGAGGACTGGCACTGATTTGTACTTTAGGGGGAAAAATCATCACTGCATATTACCCGGATCAAAAGAGATGGAAGATACTAATGCGCTGTCCGGTATGTCGGGCGCTTAAGCCAGCCTCTAACGAGTAACAGCAAGGAGGAATGCCAGTATGAATCAAAAGAAAACTATCCAAGAACTGCGATTTTTGGTTAAGGAAATTAAACAGATGATACGGGAAAACCCTAATGAACCTGCCCCGTTCAACCAACTGGGGGATACCTACCTTGCCCTTTATAAGATAACCGCGGATAAGATCTACCTTGGAGCGGCAGAGATTACTTTTGAAGAATCATTCAAAATTGACGGTAACAGTATTGCCCAAGACGGACTCCAGAAGGTGGAACAAGAAAGATTGCGCTGCGTAAATAAAAGACCGAAGCCAGGTAAAAAGGAGAGCAGTAGTCAGATGAAGACGAGTCGTAAACAAAAGCTACATGATGTACCCCGACTCTCCCCCCGTTATTATGAAGATTGGGATGAGAGCTGCTGGATTAGCGAATGGGATGAGGATATGATGCTTCTGATTGACGAAATGTCCTCGGATGAGACATATAACTATTATTTTGGTGACGATGACTGGGCAGACATTCATCCACAGGGTAACTGGTATTAAGGAGGGGACAACGGACGATATTTTAAAGAATGTACTAAGCAGAAAAACCCTTGCTCAACGTATAGCAAGGGAGAATACGGAAAAATCCATTCAAACCATTGATCGAATGATTGAAGAAAACCGAGAAGGATTATTGAACGTGGATTTATTACGAAGAGCGCAGGAGGAAGCCAGGCGGGCATTAAACAGCACAACGATGGCTGCTAAAATTGGAGTGCTCGCACCGGTTGGATTCTTTGGCTTAAGTGAAGGATTGCATGCTCCTGACCTTGATATCTCTCTTTTGGGGATCGGTAATCACCGCTATTTCCTTTTTCATAGTGCGATTTCCCTTGTAATTCTACGCTATTTCTACCGGCGCTGGCAGCAGGAGAGCTGTCAGGGTATGCTGGAACGATTGGGGCAAAAGGTCATAGGGGTAGCTTTAGGCTCCTTCGCCTTTGGAGTAGGGGTACATCTGGCCCTGGACGTTGTTCAGCCTAAATCGGTAGTTTTCCCTTTTTTCGGTTCCCCGATCAATGGAACCCTGATTGATGATAGGATCTGGTTCCTGGGGAATTCCCTATGGGCATTTAAAATCGGACGTGATGTATTTGCACTATGTATAGCAGATGAAATAGAAAGTGCCCGAGTCTGGGTCAAAGAACGTTTTGAGGGGAGAGACCTGGATGTTATTTTTGATAGGGATTGACAAAATGAATACCGAAGAACAGCGCCAACTGCTGGCCCAACTGCAGAGCTTTGACAGCCTGCTGGTGATCAAGGAAGGGGCCATGGATAGTGCTCTCAAAGCGAAACACTGGATTGCTGCCAAAAGTGCAGGTTTGGCCGAAAAAGCAGGAAGAAAAGTCTGGCAGGAACGGCTTCAGGAGCTGGATCGCAAAAGCGACTGGGAGGTTATAGATCTACAAGAAATTGTGGAAAACAAAATGAAAGAATTGCAGATGCTGAAAGATTACGAAGTCCGTGCCTATCTTAAAGAAGATATAGCCAGACTGGTTGGTCTACCCCGCAATACCTCTCCCGAAGATATCTCCAGGGCATACTTAGCGCATATGGCTGGCCAATTTAAAATACCCAATTGGGAGAGTATGGACCCAGGTAAGCTAGAACGAAAACTCTATGAACGTTGTTTGGAAGAACAAATTGATATGATCAAAAATCGCCTGCGCAAGTTAAATTCTGATGAAGAACAGGAAATCAAAGAAATACTCCAGAAGCAGATAGAGGCGCTCAGTCACAATGAATATGAAACCATGCGCCAGGTCACCGGGCTGGACGATTTGACCGGAACCGCAGTCTTGAACCTATTCAAGACCAGCTCAGCCCTTGCAATTGCCCAGATTCTCATAAGCAGCAGCGGTTTCGGAGCCTATTTGTTTCTGACCACCATGATCAAAGCCATCTCCCTGCTGCTGGGAATTACCTTTTCTTTTGGATTATACACTGGAGCTACTGCTGTTATGGCGTTTGTTCTATCTCCCATGTTTCTTGGAATGTTCCTCATCGGAGGTGGTGGAATTCTCTGGTGGCAGACACGAAGCAAATTGAACGATTATCTGATTAAGGCAGTGTTTATGGCCGGGAAAGCGAAGATGGGGATTGATTCGTGAGATAAAACACCTATAATTAGCGGATTTTAGTTTTATAGCTACTAGGGGAAGGAGAGCATATAAAAATGGCGAGGAAAAAAATTATTTGCTTGGCCAATTCCAGAAAGCTTCAAAAACACTGTGTAGCAGGAAAGGATTCGGACGGAAATTGGATTCGTTTGGTCAATCCAGGTGGATCTGAATTAGCATTGGAGGATATAATCAATGAACGGGGAGAACAACCTAAACTATTAGAAACTTGGGAAATTGAAGTAATTAGGAATGAACCGTTATACTATCAACCTGAGAATTGGGTTATAGATTCAAGATATTATTGGAAAAAATCAGAAGAACCTATTGGTATTAATTTTAGAAAATTAAGAGATAGACCGTGGACTTTATTTGGTGATGAGGTTGATTATTTAACCAAAGAAGATCTTTAAAGTAATTCTATTAGACAATCATTATGTTTAATCTATACTGATAATGTAATATTTCGAAAGACTCGGAATATTAACAACAGGGACCAGGTTAGGGCTATATTTTACTATAATGATAATTATTATAATCTAGTGGTGACTGATTATGAATGGGAAGCGAAGTTTATAGGACCTGATGCAAGATACAGCAATTACGCTGATTACCGTTATAATGCAGGACTGTACTTAACCATTGGTCTTGGAGCGGAATTTAACGAAAAACACTATAAACTTGTTGTTGGTGTAATACCTTCGCAAGATATTTAAGAATGTTATTATAGGAACTTAATTGACACTAAAAATGCGCCCCTGTTTGGTATAATTCCTATATAGCACGGTGCATAAATGGCCCTGAGATATAACTATTCTTGGAGAAAGAGTAAAGCTGTAAACTCACCCCCATAAGATGTTGAAATACAATTAACACCAATAGAGACTCAAAAAAACGGAGGGCGGGGAGAACCAGTAGGGTTGAATCGTCTATAAGGGCAATGAACCTGCTAAGTAGTATGACTGGCATTTTGCCTCTGGGATATGTAAAACGAAGGAATTTGGATGAAGACGCAGGAACACATGTGAAGTTACTGCAAGGAGACCTTGAAAATTCCTCCAGCCTTAATAGAAATCGTGGTATCGAATTAAGTCAATCGTCATCAATCAGAATTACACAAATGTTATAATCAAGAGAATTCTTGTCCCTGAACATAAAATACTGATTAGTTTATTAAGGGAAGGAGGTAAACTAATTTGACAGAAAAAAAGGGCCGGATCATAACTGCGAGTATATCATCAATTAAAAACTTAAACTGTAACGAAATATGGCAGATAACTAGATCAGGAAAAGAAATACCTGGTGCAATTTGGGTGCCACATCTTGCACCAAGTTCTGGTTTGTTTAAACAATACCTTAATGAATGGAAGGGCACTAACCCTGAATTGTGGTGGCCACAGTATGTTGAACGCTTTACTGAAGAGCTTAACCGCAAAGAAGCTTTGAACACTCTAAGGGCTTTATGGAAAGCTATTCAGTCAGGTAAAAATATTGGCTTGGTTTGTTTTTGTAAAAGCCCAGATTATTGTCATCGTACGCTTGTTGGCGAGTTTATGAAAAAATATAACATTGAGGTCACTGAATATATAGATGAGAATCTAATTTCCCCACCGTTGGATGAAAACTATATCCAATATGAACAACCGAATCTTTTCTGAATTAGTAGTTTGGAAATGGAGGATGTAGATGAAATTATTTACTATTGGAACATCTGGGAAAAACCTTAGGAAATTTATAGAGATACTTCAGTATGCAGGAATAGATAAGCTGGTTGATGTTCGTTTGAATAACACTTCACAGCTAGCAGGTTATTCAAAAAAAGATGATTTGGAGTATATTATGGAATTGGTGGGAATTAAGTATGTTCACATACCAAAACTTGCACCAACTCAAGAATTGTTAAAAGGGTACAAGAACAAAGTTATTAGCTGGGATGAGTACGAAAGGCTCTTCGGTGAAATCATGAAACGGCGACAGCCATTACAATACATTGATTTTGAAGATGATAATATTTCTATATGTCTTCTGTGTTCGGAAGAAAAGCCTCAGTTTTGTCATCGACGGCTATTAGCCGAGTACTTTGCTAATAATATAGGAGAACTGGAGGTTGTACACTTATAAAGATATCGGCAGAAGGATATATTGCAGAAGAGTATGAAGGAAATTGCTATTTTAGAGTGGAAATATGTAAATAATGGAACTATTAAGGTATAACTTGAAGAATTTGAGACTCATGTTAGGTGTTTCCGCCTTATATCAAACACTGATTAATGACAACATAAAAGCACTTTTGAAAACACTATAAAAGATGAACCGATTCGGATAATTAGAATTTTGGACATGTAAAGAAGTATCTTACTTTAAGTTTGTAAAAGAATCAGGTTAGTGCTAAAAATAGAACGGTTGCTGTCAGAGAAATATCGAAAAGAGTCTAAAATTAGTAATAATTATAGAAACAGGAGACGCAAGCTGTAATCAGGAAATAAACAGAGAAAAACTGTTACAATTACGTTTGTGAAAAGCAGTACATAGGTTTTGTGGAAATATTATACATATTTCTGATCAGCGCCGCAAGAGCACTTTTCAGCCCATGGATATCCGGTCATCCAGCAGGCAGAGTTAAAAACAAAAGACCCCTTTAAGGGGACGGAAACACTCATCCCTGCTCAATTCTTCCAAACCTAATCCTTGTTATAAACAAAAGACCCCTTTAAGGGGACGGAAACTTTTTAACCACTTTTGTTTGTGTAAAATGGCCTTAGGTTAAAAACAAAAGACCCCTTTAAGGGAACGGAAACTTCAAACCCTTATAGGTTCGATACAAACTATCGTTAACGAAGTTAAAAACAAAAGACCCCTTTAAGGGGACGAATCGAGTATTTGGAACAATGAGTTCTTTGTGTGAAGCAGGAGGTGGTAAGATTTGAGCTTTGTTTATATTTATGAAAGAGCAGCCAAAATTGGTGTTCAGAGTAATTGTATAGTAATTGAGAGCCAAAAGGATAATTTAAAACGCACCTTGCCTATAGAAGGAGTGGAGAGTGTAATCATCTTCGGTGATGCCAGCTTAAGCTCAAGTTGTGTAAGGCATTTCATGGAACGAGCGTACTGATCTTCAAAAACATACCAATCCCTAGGCTGACGGTAAAACATCGGTGCCAATTACTAGATCTACAACAGAGGTTGACCGCTTACTTGGCCCAGACTGTCCGAAAACTCTTAAAAAGTTTGAGTTCGACCTCCAAAGTGGATGATGATGTACTGTTTCAAGGCCAAAAAGCAAGCTCCAGCCCTAAAAACGGCGAATAATCGGCATAAAGTGGGGAGATTACAAACCCGATCCGTAGTTTTCGGACTGTCTTGGCCTATGAAAAATATCACCACTATTAATAAACTCACATATAATAAGCTAGAACAATTAAGAGTGGTGATATTGTGCAAATATCCATGAAGTTTTCAGAATCAAGCCCAAACAATGCTGGCAAAGACCTGACTATTCCTAGGAATCTCACTGAAAGTGCGGCATTCAAAAAGCTGGAAAGCCTGATTGGATTAGAAGAAGTTAAAAAAACCCTGGCAGAACTGACTGCTTTCTCCCTGGTGCAAAAAAAACGGGAAGCTCAGAATTTAAAGACCGGCCCCATAGTTATGCATATGGTTTTTAAAGGCAATCCCGGTACGGGCAAAACCACGGTGGCCCGACTGTTAAGCCAGGTTTTACACGAGCTGGATATACTCAGCAAAGGCCATCTGCTGGAAGTGGAAAGAGCTGACCTGGTAGGGGAGTACATTGGTCATACCGCGCAAAAGACCAGGGAGATGATAAAACAATCCCTGGGGGGAATTATGTTTGTGGATGAAGCTTACACCCTTTCCCAGGGGGGAGAAAAGGATTTTGGCCGGGAAGCCATAGCAACTATCGTTAAAGGGATGGAAGACCAGCGTAATAATCTGTTGGTGATATTGGCCGGCTATTCCTCGGAAATGAACCGCTTTATTGCTTCCAATCCTGGTCTTAAGTCCAGATTCCCCATTCACATAGAATTCCCCGATTATAATGAAGAAGAATTGTTCAGGATAGCTTTGCAGATGTATGAAGAGAGGGATTATCAATTAAGTAATCGTTGTCGTTGGAAGCTGAAGCAACAGCTGGCGGAATTCGCCAGGAGCCGGCATCCATATAGCGGCAATGCCCGCTACGTTAGGAATCTGGTGGAGAAATCAATTAGATGGCAGGCCTTGCGGATTGTGGATAAAGAGAATTATACCCGCAAAGACCTTATATTGATTGAAGATATGGATTTGCCAGGGATGGATCAGGTTTAGGATTTCAAAAGAGGCAGATATTTATTAAAAAGGGGAGAATATTGGATTATTATTACACAATTCTCCAAGGTTCCCTGTTATGCTCTTCTTTTCAGATTTGATATTTGGGCTCAGGCTGATAGAGTATAAAACTATCTAAAAACCTTTCGTTCTACAAGAATGATCGGTTTTACTGTGGCTGAGTCTTTCACGGGAGTGAAAACTTAGGCTATAATAAGGGAAAAAAAGGTATTTTGCTTTAATTAATAAAGGTTAAGGAAAAGGGGGTATACAGGGTGAAAAAATGGAGAAATAAGAGTGTATGTTTATTAATGATTTTGATTGTTAGCCTATCAGTCATGAGCGGATGCAATGAACTGCAAAGCCATGAAAGTGCAGAGAAAATGGTTTTGAATGATGAATTGATGCTAAGAAGTCTGGCTACTGACCAGGAAGGTCAAGAGTTCACCATCTCAGTAGACAACCCCCCGGTTTCGAATGAGCAGATATCCAGCCCCCAGGTGAGTCTTAGCATTCCTCAGATTGCTTCGCAGACGGTAAACACTGTGGTTGAAATCGCAACCGAAAAGGTGACCTCCGGTGACAGGATCAGACAGTATATCTCTGAGGGGGCAGGCAGCGGAGTGATTATTTCCAGTGATGGTTATATTGTGACTAATAATCACGTAATCGATAAGGCTAGTAGAATTACAGTCAGGTTAACCAATGGGGAGATCTATACTCCTGTTTTGGTTGGCTGTGATAAACAGACTGATATTGCGGTGCTTAAAATTAGTGCCGAAGATCTCTCAGCGGCCATAATGGGCGACTCTGATTCCCTGGTAGTGGGTGAGTTGGCGGTAGCGGTAGGCAATCCCCTGGGTCAGTTAGGGGGGACGGTTACTGAGGGCATAATATCCGCACTCAATAGAACCATTACCCTGGATGGATTAGAAATGAATCTGCTTCAGACTACCGCCGCGATTAATCCCGGTAATTCCGGGGGAGGACTATTTAATGGACAAGCCCAACTGATTGGAATCGTTAATGCCAAATGCAGTGGATCGGATATTGAGGGGTTGGGCTTCGCTATCCCTATCAACAGCGTTAAAGAAGTTATCAAACAGATTATTAGCTATGGTTATGTACGGGGAAGAGTTGATCTGGGGGTAACTCTGGTGGATATTTCCGACCTGTTCACTGCTTTGATGTACGGGGTACGGGAAACTGGAGTCTATGTGGCCTTAACCACGAATTCTTCTTACTTTCAGGTTGGTGATCGAATCGTCAGTATAAATGGGGAAAAGGTAAGTAAAGTGGCCCAGGTAAACCGCCTGCTTAAAGGCTATAAAGTAGGAGATAGGGTTAAATTTGTGGTTAAGAGAGACAACCGTTTGCTTGAACTGAATGTGACCCTGGCTGAAGCAAAGAAGTAGCAGCCAGGTGCTATGGCATTGGCATGGGGGATTTTTATCAAGATGGCCGGTGTTAAACAAAATCCGGCTGGGCTATAAAAACTTGTCATTAACAGCCGGTAGTGAGCTTCCATTATACAATAAGGATATACTATACTATAGACGGCAGTATTCTATTATATAATCCTGGTACTAGCTATTCTTATCTGTGATTTTACCAGACTATAATTGTTAATATATTACTAATCTCCAAAATCATCACTGCCTGGCCTGGGTCAGGGGGACAGCCATCAAATTATTTATGAGATGGAATAAGAATAATGAGTCTTTGTTAATTGCAAAAGTATTTTGGTGAAAGAGAGAAATAATTTTGGATCCAATTAAGACTATACGACTTGCAGAAAAAGTGCTAGCTGAGAACTTCGCCCAATTGGAAGAAACTGCTTATCTCAATCAGGCTAAGGTTTTAAAAGCTTTCCAGAAAAATCAGGTGAGAGATTACCATTTTCATACCTATTCTTCCGGCTATGGATATAATGACCTGGGAAGGGAAGTGCTGGAAAGTATTTATGCCCAGGTATTCTCAGCCCCCAGTGCTATTGTTAGATCCCAGATAGTTTCAGGCACCCATGCCATTTCAGCCTGTTTGTTCGGAATTTTAAGACCGGGAGATGAGTTGGTATCCCTGACCGGAGCTCCCTATGATACTTTGGCCGGTATTATTAAGGATTTGCCCGGTTGCCTGAGCAATCAGGGGATTAAATACCGGGAAGTCCCTTTGGACCAGGAAGGCAAGCCCCACTTTGAGGCTATCCAGCAGAATTTGTCAGCCCAGTGCAGGATGGTTATCCTGCAAAGATCCCGGGGTTACAGCCTGCGACCGGCCTTGACAGTGCAGGATATTGAAGCCCTGGTGAAATTGGTTAAGAGCATTAATAAGGATATTATTGTTTTTGTTGACAATTGCTACGGCGAATTTGTGGAGGAACTGGAACCCCTGGATATGGGGGCTGATCTTATAGCCGGGTCTTTAATCAAAAACCCGGGAGGAGGTCTGGCTCCGGCGGGAGGTTATATATGCGGGCGCAGCGACTTGGTGGAACAGATTTCCTGGCATCTTACTGCTCCAGGTTTGGGTAAAGAGCTGGGAGCTGGATTAGTGGATAAACGCTGGTTTTATCAGGGGCTGTTTATCGCTCCCCACACCGTATTACAGGCCCTGAAAGGATCCATTCTCCTGGCCTATCTATTGGAACAAGAGGGATACCAGGTATCCCCTCGCTGGAATGAAACCCGAGGTGATATTGTACAAGCTGTTATTTTTGACGATCCCCTGCAGGTACTTAAATTCTGTCAGGTGATACAGAACTCATCCCCGGTGGATAGTGATGTTAAATTGGAATATGGCCGGTTACCAGGCTATAAAGACGGTATTGTTATGGCTGCCGGTACTTTTGTGCAGGGGTCATCTATCGAACTTTCCTGTGATGCGCCCAGGCGCAGTCCCTACTGTGCCTACCTGCAAGGAGGTCTTAGCTATGAACATATAAGATATACTGCGGTACAGATCTTAAATATGATCAATGAGCAGAGATTATAGAGCAGGAGGCGGAGATAATGGCATCAAATATTATCATGCTGATAGTGGTATTTGTATTGATTCTGGTAGGCATAGCCGGTACTTTAATTCCGCTGCTTCCCGGAATACCATTGATATTCATTTCCATTGCTGCCTATGGCTGGTATGAAGGGTTCCAGCAAATTACCCCCAAATATCTGGTGATACTTGGCGCCATAACCGTACTATCGGTTATTATAGACTACCTGTCTACCGCTTTGGGTGCCAAATATGCGGGATCGAGTAAAAAGGGGGTTTGGGGAGCCTTTATAGGAACCTTTGTAGGAGCTATATTTTTTCCTCCCTTAGGAATATTGATTGGTCCCTGGTTGGGAGCTTTTATCGGGGAGTATATAGAATTGCAGGATGTTGGAGCAGCGGTTAAAACCGGCTTCGGTACCGTACTGGGCCTTTTCTCAGGTATGGTGTTCAACCTGATTCTAGCTTTAATTATGCTTATTTCCTTCATTATCGTAATCATTTAAGACGTTTATGGCAATGAGTGGCTATTTGCTTAGATCATCGATTTTTCCCTTATCCCATCGTTATATTTACCCTTGGATAATCTGCTGTCAATATAATATTTCACGGCAGTGCAAGCCCTGGCGATACCAGGAACAGATTGGCCTGATCCCATTACCATGCCGGTTTTGGCTTTCATAAGCTCCAGAAAACTTTTTGCAGGAGAAGCAAGCTTTTAATTGCTATGAAGGTATTATTATGTTAATCTAGGTTAGCTGAAAAACTGGAGGTATGTATATGGATAGAGAAACTATATACCGAATTGTAAAGGAAAAGAACGTCAAATTTATCCGGCTCCAATTTACAGATATTCTTGGAGTGATGAAAAGTGTATCTATTACCAGTGAACAGTTAGATAAAGCCTTGGATGGCGATTTAATGTTTGATGGATCTTCCATTGAAGGATTTGTTCGCATTGAGGAATCGGATATGTATTTGAAGCCGGATTTAAATACATTTCTGGTCCTGCCCTGGAAGAGCCCAACTTCAGATGGCCGGACCGCCCGCTTAATTTGCAATATTTATGATTCCAATGAACAGCCATTTATCGGTTCCCCCCGCTATGCCCTGCAAAAGGTACTGGGCGAAGCAGCTGAATTAGGCTATTCCATGATGGTGGGACCTGAACCTGAGTTTTTCATGTTTCAAGTGGATGAAAATGGTCAACCTACCTTACAAACCAATGATAAGGCCAGCTACTTTGACCTACCCCCGGTAGATAGGGGCGAGGACGCTCGCCGGGAAATGGTAGAAACCCTTTCCAGCATGGGATATGAGATCGAAGCGTCTCATCATGAGGTAGCTCCAGGCCAACATGAAATAGATTTTAAATACCAGGATGCTTTAACCACCGCTGACAATATAGTTACTTTCCGTATTGTGGTTAGAACCGTGGCTCAAAAACACGGACTCCATGCTACCTTTATGCCCAAGCCCATATTCGGCATTAATGGCAGTGGCATGCACTTGCACGTTTCTCTGTTCAAAGACGGTGAAAATGCTTTTTATGACCCGTCCCGGGAAGACGGATTAAGTGATGTATGTCGTTATTTTATAGCCGGGGTTATGAAACACGCCAAGGCCATCTGTGCCATCACCAGTCCAACGGTTAATTCATACAAACGCCTGGTTCCAGGATATGAAGCTCCAGTCCATATAGCCTGGTCCTATCGCAACCGGAGTCCATTAATTAGAATTCCGGCCCGGCGTGGTATTGGCACCCGCATAGAGTTAAGAAATCCGGATCCTACCTGCAATCCTTACTTAGGTCTGGCAGTTATACTAAAGGCCGGCCTGGAAGGTATAAAAAGTCAAATGCAGCCACCAGATCCGGTGGAACAGAATATCTACGAAATGGGATTGGCCGAGAGGAAGCAAAGCCATATAGATTCATTGCCCGAGAACCTATACGAGGCCATCCACGAGCTGGCTAAGGATAAAACCGTTCAGGAGGCTCTGGGAGAACATATATATACTCTGTTCACCCGGGCTAAAATAAAGGAATGGGAGAACTATAGTGCCCGGGTTTATGACTGGGAGATCAGCGAATACCTGGAGAAGTTTTAATTTTGAACATAATTTAACTCAGGGGCCTGGCCCCTGAGTTAATTAAAATTTTCTGATTAGTCCGGCTGCTTTGCCGGCAATTCTGGCTTCGTTAACAATGATAGGGCTCATAGCCGGGTTTTCAGGTCTCAACTCTATACCCTCATCCCTTTGGTAAAAGCGTTTTACTGTGGCTTCATCTTCTATTATGGCTACCACAATTTCACCGTTATTAGCTTGATGCTGTTGTTTTACTATTAGATAATCACCATCCAATATACCTGCATCGATCATGCTATCGCCCTTTACCCGTAATATGAAGTGGCTGCCGCTACCAATGAATTCAGCCGGCAATGGAAGATATTCTTCGATGTTTTGTTCGGCCAGTATTGGTGATCCGGCTGCTACATTTCCCACTACCGGAAGGAAGATGCTTTCACTCTTCTGTAATTCACTGTCCCCATCAACCGGGATAATGGCCCGGGGTTTGGTAGGATCTTTCTTTAAATAACCCTTTTGTTCCAACTGGAGCAGGTGATTATATACGGTAGAACTGGAACGAAGCCCCACTGCCTGCCCAATTTCCCGCACCGAAGGGGGATAACCAGACTGGCTAATTTTCTCTTTTATATAATCTAAAATCTGTTTTTGCCGGTAAGTAAGCGTGGGTTTTGAGGGCATATTTTTAAACCTCCACTATAATTTGGGTAAATTATACCACAAGCGAAAAGATAAAAACACTTGTTCGCGAAACAATTAGGACTTGGGTGAGGGGGTCCAAAAACACTCCCGGTTTACGTTTTCAATAGACCCCAGAATTTTACGCCGGGCTCCAGGAAATTTGGTCTCGATTTCTTCCAGCAAAGAAGCCACTTCAGCCCTTTTAGTATTACCATCGGCCGGGCAGGACTTTTCCATTACCGGGATTTTGATTGATTGCCCCAGAAGGATAATATTACGTTCGCTTATATAAATCATGGGTCTGATCACGGTTAGGTCTATACGATCCAAATAGGTACTGGGTTTGAATACATTATAATGTCCTTCAAACAATAAAGATATAAACAGGGTATTGACTACATCATCGGCATGGTGCCCCAGGGCCAGCTTGTTACAACCCAAGCTTTTGGCAGTCCTGTTTAAGGCTCCCCGCCGCAAATGGGAACACAAAGCACAGGGGTTTTTCTCCTGGCGGTAATCGAAGACTACCTGGTTGATGTTGCTTCGCTCAATGTGGAGTTGGGTTCCTAGATTCTGGCAGTAATCCTGGATCGCTGCAGTATCACTATTCCAACCCATATCCAAGAAAATAGGATGCAGGCTGAAATCTAATGGGGTATATTTTTTCAACAATTGCAGGAGGTAAAGCATAACCAGACTATCCTTGCCTCCGGATATGCCTACCGCAACCCGATCATGGTTTTCTATCAAATTGTAGTTCAAGTTAGCATCTCTGAGCTGTTTAAATACCACCTTGGTCCGGCGATTTTGCATACCTGTGATCTCCATCATCTATATACATTTACCAACCATTATATCAAGCTTCAGCCTAAATGCTCAACTTTTAACAGTAAAGCCTGGTGCTCATCTTTCCAATTCCTAAAAGCTTTTAACCTTTGAAATTTATCATAAATACTGACTACCCTTGGGCAGGAACATCGTAAATCTATGTGACTTCACCTCTTTTGGTCCAGGAAGATGTTTTTCCAATACACCGCTGGTTAAGATCCCTTTCTTCCTTGGCTCCTTTTTTCTGCAAGAACTTAACCCTACCCAGTAAAGTAGCCAGCAAAAGCATTGCTGATTTAACATCACTAAGGTAAAATATTTACTTGGGGTCGCCTTTCAAGTTTTCTCAAATAATTAGAAGTTAAACCAGTTTTTTCTGCTATAGGGGTTGGATAGATGTCATTAATAGTAAAAAAGCACCTGAATTATTTACTGCTAATTGTAATCTTCACTTTCTTTTTACTTTTGCCCAGCCATGAGCATGCCCTGGAAGCTTCCACCCAACCTCAGGTACAGGGGCAATCGGCAATATTAATGGACTATCATTCGGGACGTGTTCTATATGCCAAAAATATCAAACAGACTATGCCCCCGGCCAGTGTAACCAAAATCATGACTGCCTTATTGGTAATTGAAAAGGGCAATCTGGACCAGGTGGTGGAAGTCAGCCCTCATGCTGCCAGCACCCGGGAGAGTGGGATCTACCTGCAGGCGGGGGAGAAAATGACTCGCCGCCAGTTGCTTTATGCCTGCATGCTTCCTTCTGCCAATGATGCCTCAGTAGCTCTGGCGGAGAGTATCTCCGGTGAAGAGGAGGATTTTGTTGAGCTTATGAACCAACGGGCGGCTGAATTAGGCTTGCTTGATACCCACTTTTGCAATCCCCATGGTTTACATGAAGATGATCACTACACCACCGCTTATGATCTGGCCTGCTTGAGCCGGATGGCTATGCAGCATGAAGTCTTTAGAGAAATTGTAAAGACCACTAACATAGTTATACCAGGTCCGCCTAAGGAAGAGGATCGCAGCATATGGAATCAGAACCGTTTGCTATACCGGTATGATGGAGCCGTGGGAATAAAAACCGGATATACCAGACAAGCTGGGAATTGCGTGGTAGGGGCCGCCCAAAAGGATGATATGCTCTTAATTGCCGTCAGTCTTAATTCTCCGACTGTATATGAGGATTTAATGGCTATGTTGGACTATGGTTTTGCTAATTACCAGCTGGTAGAGCTGGAGCAGAGCAAAGAAACCCATTTAGTGACTGTTGAGGGAGGAATCACCGATCAGGTAGCAGCCCAAGCCGAAAAGCAGCTGTTGATAGCCGCCAGGGAAGATGAAAAATTTCAATTTCAATATTCCTTTACTCCGGTAGCTGGGGTTAGAGCTCCAGTTAATAAAGGTGATCTGCTGGGTTACTGTACAGTATCTCTAGATGGAAAGGATATTGCTAAAATCGAGCTGCTAGCCGCCCAGGGAGTTGAAGCCCGGGTACCTCCTATCAAAGCCCTGGCAGTTGGAATAGCAGGCCTGTATAAATGGATCATCCTGGGGCTTATCCTTTATTGGCTGATAAGGCATAAAAGCGGGCAAGAAGTGCTCAAAGCCATCTTAAGACCGATTGTACTCCTAATCATAAAAAAGCGCACCCCTCGGAGCAGAGCCCACTGAGCCCAATCTACTTGAAACCCAGGGATTACTATTTTAATTGGGTTTTGGCGATGTTCATTGCTATTTGAGGACAGATAACGGAAGTATTTTAGCAATGTCACTCTTTAGGAAGGATCGAAGAATTTCCGGAGCGATAGTTATGCCAGGGGGTTAAGGCTGCATGAGCTTGCTGCAGTCTTAACCCCCTGGTTTTACCTACTTTGTACTTTGATAATAACGACTGAGCAGTTCAACCGGATGCCTCACTTCTACCTGCCAGTTGTGCCTTTTGCAGCCGTATTTTAACTGCATCATGCAGCTGGGACAGCAGGTAGCCAGGACATCAGCTGCGGTAGCCATGGCATTATCCATCTTCTTATCCAGGATTTTCATGGACATTTCATAATGGGTGGTACTATAAGTACCTGAGCCGCCGCAACAGACATTGGCTCCTTTCATTTCTACCAGCTCCACTCCCGGTATTCTTTTCAGCAATTCCCGGGGCTGCTCCTTAATCAACTGGGCATTGGCCAGGTGACAGGGGTCATGATAAGTAACCCGTAATTTAGGGGCCTGCTTGTCTTCAGGCAGCCTGATATCCAAAACCTCAATCAGGAATACGCTGAGATCGATCACTTTATCTGCCAGGGCCATGGCTTCATCCTCTATCTTAAGCCCGGAAAAGAGAAATTCCATATTTTTACGGGATAAGGCAGAGGAACAGGAAGCACAATCGGTAACAATATAATCAAAGTTATAGGAATTGAACAGTTTTATATTGTGAACCCCCAATTTTTGAGCGGTCTCCATTTTACCGTTGGCAATATGGGGCAATCCACAGCATTTCATATCCCGGGGAATTATTACCTCACAAGCGTTGCGAGTCAATACATCAACGGCAGCCTGGGCTACCTGGGGATTGAACAAGTCAGTACCACAGCCCAGGAAATATCCCACCGTGTATTGTTTTTTTCCCCGGGCCGGGTTTACTTCCGGCAACAGGCTGCGGGCTGGACGGGAGGGGATATTATCCAGCATTTGTTCCGCTTCCTTAAGATCCCCGGGCAGAACCTTCATCAATCCGGTTTTCCGGGCCAGACTCTGCAGTCCTACTTTCTGAGCTGCACTCATCAGCCGGGCTGAAGAGCGGAGCAGGGCCGGGTTTGTCCACAGGGTCTCAAACAACAATTCTTTGCCGGCATTAGGATTTTGTTCGTATATATAGGAGCGGGCAGCCGCATTTAATTCATGTACATCTATACCTGATGGGCAATTAACGGAACAGGTCTCACATAAGAGGCACTGGCTTAGCCGATCGTATACTTCCGGGCTGGCCTGGACCTGGCCATCCCTGAGCATTTGTACCATAAAAACATGACCCCGGGGGGCAGTGGTCTCAATGCCTGACTCAGCAAATACCGGACATACACTGCGGCACTTACCACAACGGACACACTTCATTAATTGCTCTTTAACCGGTGGCAGATTTTTGAATTCCATAAGCTTACCTCACTAATCTAAAAGACCTTGCCGGGATTCATTATACCGGCCGGATCAAAAGCCTCTTTGATTTTACGCATATATTCCACTGCCGGACCATGTTCCAGTTCTGCGTACACCTTTCTGACAACTCCCACCCCATGTTCACCGGTGGTGGAACCATTCATCTCAATAGCCAGCAAATGCACGTCATGGACAAAGCCCATTACTTTTTCTACTTCTTCGGGGATCTCCGGATTGATTACCGGGGCTGTATGCACATTGCCATCTCCGATATGACCATAGTTGACTATTTGGATGCCGTGTTCTTCTGCCAGTTTCCGCAGAGCCCGCAAGGTGTCAGCTACCCGGGATATGGGAACACTAATGTCTTCTCCGGCAAATATCCGGCTGCCGTCCGGGCGAACCCGAGCTGCGGCTGCGGCAGTCACACTGCGGCCTTCCCATAACTGGACCATGCGCTGGGGGTCGGTAGCCCATTCTACTGATCGGGCCCGCCTTCCAGCCACTTCCTGAATCACCTGGCCTTCATACTCCACACTGGGGGGATTTCCGTCCACCTCAAATAGTAAAATTGCTTCGGCATCAGGCAGCTTTATTTCCGGCTTAAAATCATTTACTGCCATAATAGCCGAACTATCCAATATCTCTATTCCCGAAGGCAAAATTCCCGCCTGATAGACCTCCATAACCGTGGCCGGGGCATCGTCCAATTGATCAAAAACGGCCATGGCAATTCCACGGGCTCTAGGTTTGGGAAAACACCTGAGCCTGATCTTGGTCACCACCCCTAGAATGCCTTCCGAACCCACCAGCAATTTGGTCAGGTTTATTCCTGATACATTTTTAATGCAACGGGCCTTCATACCGCCGGTAACTATAATGTCCCCATTGGGCATAACTACTTCCAGGCCCAGTATATAAGGCTCAGTAGCCCAATACTTCACAGCTCGCAGACCTGAGGCATTGTTGGCCACCATTCCTCCTACTGTACACATCTTGCTGCTGCCTGGATCAGGGGGGAAGAATAAGTTGAATTTAGCTAGTTCATCGTTAAGCTCAGCGTGGACTACGCCCGGACTAACGATAACCTGCATGTTATTAACATCAATTTCTATTATCTCTTTCCAGGTGGACAGGTCCAGGACTATCCCGCCCTGTATGGCTATACATCCTCCGGTTTCACCGGTTCCGGCCCCCCGGGGAATAATATTTATCCGGTTCTGATAAGCATAAGAGACCACCTTTTGCACGTCTTCCGTGCTTTTGGGGAATACTACAGCATCAGGCCGGGCTGGTTCAAGTTTAGTAAGGAATGAACTATCATAGGAATAATATAAAAGGTCCAGGTCCTGGCTTAGAACCTTTTCCTTGCCTAAAAGCTTAATCAAGTCCTGCTTTAACTTTGAATTACTCATATTTTCTCCCCCTTATATGGGTTTTGTTTGCAAATTAAAACCACTGCTTATTATAACACAAAGCATATTAGTAGTTTGTCAGGAAATTTTAGCTTTGGGGCTGTGTCGGAGCCAGACTTGATTTTGGACAAGAGGAGCAATAAACTATAATATATTCGTAGATGATAAGTTAAGCAGTTTTTACCGGGAATTTTTATTAATGCAATAGTTCCGGGGATAGGGTATGCCCCATAAAGCGAAAAAGGATTCTAATCAAATGCAGGAGTTGGATAGCTATGATAATTAATTTGCCCTATGGAAACCGGGAACTGACCTTGGAACTGCCGGAAGAGCAGCTACTGCAGATTGTTCAGCCACCACCACCGGCGCCGTCCCAAGGCAGCATAAAAATATTGGAAGAAGCTTTTAAGCATCCCATAGCTTCCAATACCCTGAAGCAAATAGTAGAGGAGAAAAAAGCCCGGCGGGTAGTGATAGTGGTTAACGATATTACCCGACCCACTCCTTATCGATTGATACTGCCCCCCCTGTTAAAGGAACTGGAAGCCGCAGGCATCAAGCACCAGGACATTACTCTATTGGTGGCTTTAGGAATACACCGGCCTCATACCCAGGAGGAGAATATATCCATCTTTTCCGAGGAGATTTGCAAAAGATACCGGATCGAAAACCATGATTGTGATAATAACCTGGTATCACTGGGCTATTTGAGCAATGGCATGGAGCTGATTATCAACCGGACCGCAGCCGAGGCGGACTTGCTGATTACCACCGGCTTGGTTAATCTGCACTATTTTGCCGGCTATTCAGGTGGCCGAAAATCAATATTACCCGGTATTGCAGGGCGAAAACTTATCCAGGCCAACCATCAGATGATGAGTGATGAAAGGGCTTGTCTGGGTAACTACCGGGACAACCCGGTCAGCGATATTATGATGGAAGCCGCCCGTAAGGCAGGAGTGGATTATATTATCAACGTAGTGACCGCTGGAAGAGATGAGATACTATATGCTGCTACCGGTGATATGTATGAGGCCTGGTTGTCCTGTGTAAAATATTGTGAAGAACATAACGTAGTGGGGATTAAACAGCAGGCAGATGTAGTTATTGCCAGCTGTGGCGGTTTTCCCAAGGATATAAACATGTATCAGGCTCAAAAAGCTCTGGACTCGGCATCCCTGGCCGTAAAACCGGGTGGTACCATTATACTCTTGGCAGAGTGCCGGGAAGGGATGGGGGAAGAGACCTTTGAGGAGTGGATTATGCAGTCTTCCAGTCCCGGGGATATTATTAATCGTTTTAACAACTGCTTTGAATTGGGTGGGCATAAGGCTTACGCTATTTGTCGAACCCTAAATCAGGCCAATATAATACTGATCAGCAGCCTTAAACCCGCTCTGGTGGAAAAGATGTATATGCACTGGGCCCCCAGTATGGAAGCCGCCTTGGAGCTGGCTTATCAAAAACAAGGGGATCATCCCCTGATTATCGTTATGCCGGAAGCAAGTAAAAACGGAATCAGGCTGGAGTCGGAATAAAGGCCCAAAGGGTAAAATAGAATAAAAATAGATTAAATCAATAGGAGAAAATAGATGTTCGCCAAGCTATATGAATTATTAGCCCCTGAACAGATTGAAATTAATGCTGATATGAAAGAGCATACTACCTTCAATATAGGAGGCCCGGCCGATATATTGGTATTACCGACCTGTATTACTGAGCTGAATAGAATTCTGGATTTTTGCCGGGAAAAGCGTATGCCCTATGTCTTATTGGGACAAGGAAGCAATGTCCTGGTTAGAGATAAAGGAATTCGAGGGATGGTAATTAAACTGGGGAATGCTCTGAAACAGTTTTCCATATCAGGAGAGGAAATATATGCTGAAGCAGGAATCAGTCTGTCCCAACTGGCCCGGGAGGCAGCAGAACATGGTTTAAGCGGCCTGGAGTTTGCGGAAGGAATACCCGGCAGCCTGGGCGGAGCGGTGGCAATGAATGCTGGAGCCTATCAGGGAGAGATGAAAGACGTGGTTTACCAGGTAATAGCCCTGGATGAAGCTGGTAATTACAAGCTGTTTAGTAAGGAGCAAAGTCAATTTGGATACCGCAGAAGCATATATCAAAACGGTGATTATATAATTGTAGCAGTCCGATTGCATCTGAAACCTGGACAGCCGGAAGAAATACTGTCTACCATGCAGGATCTGGCCCGGCAACGTCAGGAAAAGCAGCCTCTGGAGTACCCCAGCGCCGGAAGTACTTTCAGGCGTCCCCCAGGCTATTATGTAGGACCTATTATTGAAGAACTGGGACTCAAAGGGTTTTCTATCGGTGGAGCCCAGGTGTCCAGCAAACATGCGGGATTTATTATTAATAAAGGGCAGGCTACAGCCCAGGACGTAATCGATTTAATCCGTTACATACAAGAAATGGTCCGTGAAAAATATGGACTGGTGTTAGAACCGGAAATTAAAATACTGGGAGAGGAGTAAAGCCCGCCCTGGACTGGGGTGAATAAAGAGCATCGTGGTTCCAGGGCTTATATATGGGGCTGAAACAATGAAAGTACTATTAGCAACCCTTAACGCCAGGTATACTCATTCCTCATTAGCTTTGGCCTATTTACAAGCAGCCTGCCGCGATCCTCGCTGGGAGCTTATAAAGCGGGAGTTCACCATCAACGATAAACTGCCTGGGGTATTGGCAGAAATATATCGTATTCGTCCCCAGGTATTATGTCTCTCTTCTTATATATGGAATATACGCCAGATAGTAGAATTGTGTAATGATTACCGGCAGTTGGATCCCAATTGCATAATGGTATTGGGTGGTCCGGAAGTATCTTTCGATAGCCGGCAGTTCCTGGCAGAGCATCCGGCCATAGATATCATAGTCCGGGGAGAAGGGGAATTAACCCTAAAAAAGCTGCTGCTTCATATTTATGAAGGCAGGTCTTATGCTGAACTCAAGGGTATTAGCTTTCGTGATCAAGAACAAGTGCGGGTAAATGATGCAGCCCCCCTAATTGATGATATCTCTGCCTGGCCCCGGCCTTATAGCGGTGATATGTCTTTTTACCAGAACAAGCTGGTATATTATGAAACTTCCCGGGGCTGTCCCTTTAATTGCAGTTATTGCATTTCTTCCACTATTAAAGGAGTCAGATTTCTACCCCTGGAACGGGTTCAAGAGGATTTGAGCTTTCTTATCCGGCACCGGGTAAATAAGATAAAATTTGTTGACCGGACTTTTAATAGCCACGAGAAGCGGGCATTAGCCATTATGCAATATATTTTGGACGAAATAGGGGAAGAAAGAACTACCTCTTTCCATTTCGAAATATGTGCCGATCTATTATCCGAAGCTGCTTTGGCTTTTTTGGAGCAGGTACCCCCCGGGGTTTTTGATTTTGAAATTGGAGTTCAATCAACCTGCCCCCTGACTTTAAAGGCCATCAACCGGCTTAATGACTGGGAAAAACTGGCTTGCAATGTCAAAAAAATTAAAAGCTATGGCAATATTCACTTGCACCTGGACCTGATTGCCGGGCTTCCCTATGAAGACTACCAGCGTTTTGGACAATCTTTCAACCAGGTATTTGAATTGCAGGCTGATGTTATTCAACTGGGCTTCCTTAAATTACTCAAGGGTTCACCTATCTATCAAGAAAAAGACCGGTATGGGTACAAATTCCAAAGACTGGCACCCTACCAGGTGCTGGCCAATAATTATATGGATTATCAAGATTTATGCCGCTTGCAGGATATAGAGGAATTGGTGGAGCATTATTATAACTCCGGGATTTTTACCAAGTCCCTGGACTACCTGGTAAACAGGGTTTACCAGGGCAATGCCTTTAAGGCCCTGGAAGATTTTTCTCTTTACTGGCGCCGGCAAGGCTGGTATGAACGCCCTCAGGCCCGTGATTCTCTTTATATTTCTTTGGCCTGCTTTGTTAAGGAAAAGCATCCCGCTCACTTTGAATGGGCCAATGAGTGGTTCAAATATGATTATCTACTCAATAACCGGGTATACAAGGTGCCGGATGCCTTACCCCGCTATAAACCTGAAGAAGCCCGGCAAAAAATGGACTCCTTATTAAGCGATAAGGCATTTCTTGAGCATTATCTACCCGAGTTCTGCGGCAAGAGTTTAAGAGAGTTGAAAAAATATGTATACCTGGAATATTTGAATTTGAATCAGGATCAGGGCAACAGGACTTATCATCCCGTACTCTTCCTTTATCACCCGGGAAAGCAAAAATCATATAAAAGCATTATTGTCCATGAATCAGATAATAATTAAGTGCCCAGTAAGCTGAAAATAGTAATTATAAAGAAAAAATCTTATGATAATAAAAACTAATTGGCTAAAGATGTTATACTATAGGGTATAATGGCTATATATGACGAATATTGTTTGTCATGAAGCACACTTTGGGAACGATAGTATTCAGGGGATGGTGGCTAATGTATCAAATTCAAACTCATTTTGAGCTGGGTTGTGAGTTAAATAATCATATCGGCATAGACAATTATATCTGCCATGTTTTTCAATCCGAGGAAGAAGCTTATGAGGTAGCCTATACCATGATAAAAGCGGCCTTTACAGAGGGGCGGAAGTCGATCTTCTTTTCTCCTATCTTTAAAGGAGGAAGGCAGGATTCCAGCTATTTTAAGGCTATGGCAAGTCAGGGCCAATTAATAATTCAGGATATTAAACTTT
The DNA here is from genome assembly GCA_012520725.1 of Syntrophomonadaceae bacterium. Taxonomy (GTDB): domain Bacteria; phylum Bacillota; class Syntrophomonadia; order Syntrophomonadales; family Syntrophomonadaceae; genus JAAYJK01. The sequence continues at coordinate 25,915 of JAAYNQ010000035.1, forward strand.
TTAACTTATTGAACGATATCAAGAACTATCTTGCCAACAGTCAGTTATGCCAGGGTGATGAAACTCCATATCTGCTCCTTGACCTGAGTCAGGTTGATCATAGTGCTTTTTCCCAACTCTCATTATTCGAGCAATTGACTACATTAAATGGGTATTTGCATACCCACTATAAAACTTCCCTGCTATTGCAAGTAAATGCTGATTATTTGCCTCCCATTAAACAACAGATGCTCATAACCATGTATCCTACCTATGTTATTAATGGAAAGGTAAGAAACAACCACCTGTATAAGGCACCAACATTCCCAGAGAATCAAGTAAAGGTGCAAAACAGTCAGGGAGTAATCAATATTCATCGCTTGGATTTACCCGCTTATGAAACCGACACCTCGGGAGAGATTGTCTATTGCAGTCCATCCTTTGCCGAGTTACTTGGTTATAAGGTAGAGGAAATTATCTCCAAGGATGAAATCGATTTGGTAGCCGGCAGGAAGGATTTGTTTCCGGTTATGAACACTCGCAAGTATAAACTACCCGATTCGTCACTGGATTTATACTATTTTCAAACCGCTTATTTCCGAGCGGATGGTTCCAGCATTATTGCTGATGAAATAATCTGTTCCATACAAGTAAAAGAGCAGGATTATACCAATTATCACTTACTTAGGTTTTCGGAGGGCGACCCGGACAGCTATTATATGCTTATGCATAATAAAAAGTTTCATCGACTGTTTAATACGGGTAATGCTGCCCTTATTATGTTGGAACCGCTTCAATCGGGTGATGGCTGTATTTATGATGCTCAGATTACGGAATTAAGCCAATCACTGCCTGGATTAATCAATACCTCCGGTAGAAGCCTTTCTGACCATACTATTACTGATTTAAACTGCCAACAGGTTGATTTATGGTTAAGAGCTATTAATTCGGTGGTGGAAAGTGGTGGTCAGGCCTATTTTGAGACCTATGAAGCAGTTAATGACAAGTATCTGGATGTCATGGTCTTTAATCCGGTTTCAGGGCCTATGATCGCTCTGGTATCAGATGTAAGCCAGGTTAAGAGAATAGAGGAACGCTTCCAGAAACAAATCGTTTTTCTGGAAAACATTCTGGATGGAATACCTACCCCAGTATTTTACCGGGATACCTGTGGCCGCTTCCAATTTGCCAACAAAGCTTTTGCCATCGCTATAGGGCTGGACCGCCGTGATATTCTGGGCCAATCCCTTTTCAAAGTCCTACCCGAAGACCTGGCTTCAAAATACCGGGCTATGGACTTGGATCTGCTTACCAATGCCGGTATTCAGACCTATGAGTGGGAGTTTCAGCATGCCAACGGCAATCGTTATGACGTAATCTTCAACAAGGCTCCCCTTTCCAATTCCGAGGAAGAGTTTATAGGGGTAGTGGGAACCTTCATTGATATAACTCAACGCAAAGAGGCCCAGGAAGCTTTAAGGTTGAGCGAAGAAAAGTTCCGGGGCATCTTCCGCCAGTCACCTATCGGAATTGCGGTTTATAATCCTAAAGGACAATTAATCGATGTAAATATGGCTATGACCAATATTTTAGGTATAGATAGCATAGAAGATGTAAGGCACTTTAATCTCTTTGCCGACCGGCATTTCAAGCATGGTGATGAACATATATTAAATAAAATGGCCATTTTGAGCTATGAGGAAGAATTGGATTTTGACAAAATAAGAAGTGTCAATGCTTATAAGACCAATAAAACCGGTAAATCATTTATCAAGTATTTTATCAGCCCATTAAGGTATCCGGATGGCAGCATAGAGGGATTTCTGGTTCAGATTCAGGATATCACCGAACAGAAAATAGCTGCTGAGGCTCTACAGGCTAGTGAAGCCAATTTACGACGTCTGACTGATAATATGATCGATATGATAGGACAGGTAAATATAGCAGGTGATTACGAATACATTACTCCTTCCTGTCACAGTATGTTGGGTTATGAGGTAGAGGAAATGTTGGGCCGTTCCTTTTATGAATTTGTCCATGCCCAGGACCTGGATAAGGTCAAAGAGCATTTTACCAGTGCCTTTAGATCCAAAACTTTCTCTAAATTTGATTATCGCTATCTTTGTAAAGATGGAAGCTATATTTATGTGGAGACAGTAGTTAATATTATATTTGACAAGAAAGGGAGAATATACGGAGCGGTTTTGGTAAGCCGTGACATATCTGATCGTAAACGTATGGAAAGTGAACTGTCTCGTTTGGATCGTTTAAAAACAGTGGGAGAAATGGCGGCCGGTCTGGGACATGAGATACGCAATCCCATGACCACGGTGCGGGGATTCCTGCAGATGCTGGGTGATAATCCGGAATTCCAAGATTACCAGGAAGTGTTTTCTTTGATGATAGAGGAATTGGACGATGCAAATAGCATTATTACCGAATTTTTATCCCTGGCCAAGGATAAGCCACTATACTCTGAGCAGGGGAATTTAAATGATATTCTCATGGCCATTTATCCTCTAATATCTGCTGATGCCATCAAATCTGATAAAGAAGTAAAAATGGAGTTAAAAAACATTCCGGATTTGATGCTGGATTCCAAAGAAATAAGACAGCTTATCTTTAATATGACCCGTAATGGGCTGGAATCCATGCAGCCCGGACAGGTATTGACCATTAAAACCTATCAGAAAGATGACATGGTGGTCTTGCAGATTCAGGATCAGGGATGCGGTATACAGGATGAGATACTAGAGAATCTAGGGACTCCCTTCTATACTACCAAAGATATGGGGGTAGGCTTGGGTCTTCCTATATGTTTCAATATTGCGGCTCGTCACAATGCACGCATAGATGTAAATACCTCTTCCCAGGGCACTACCTTTTGGATTAACTTTCGTTTGTAGTACTGGTAAAAGAGATGTATTAAAACTTAGGCCAATCAGGTACGTATAGACTATTTGCACTTCCTCCATGGGTGGAACAGCTTCCTGGGTATTGATTTATAGCCCAATTAGCAAACCCATTTATGGCGTATATCAGGTATAATATATCCAGAATCAACTTTTTAAATATCTGGGAAACAGGGGTATGGGTTTTGAATTTTGATGATATGGATGATAATGAAGAACTATACGAAGAACTATTCTTGGAATCGGAAGATCTGGAGGAAAGTCAATCTTATAGAAGGAACCCGGCTTATAAAATATTAGCAGGTATACTACTGCTAATATTTCTCTTTATATCTCTACCCCATGTTCACGTTTTGTTCGACGGCAGTATGGATTTTCTGAAAAAGCGGGTTACTCTGCAGGATAATGAAGAATTAACTACTGCCTCATCCGCAGTAGTGTGGATAGAAGCCTACGGTGAGGATGTTTTGAACTCTCCTGCCCGTACCGGTACTGGTTTTAATGTATCCCCGGAAGGCCTGATAATAAGCAATAGGCACGTTATAGAAAAGGCTAGAAGTATTAGGATTGAATTCCAGAATGGCCAAGTCTTCTATAGCAAGAATAGCAACATAGCTTATGTAGAAGATGCAGATATAGCCTGGATCAGCTTGGAGGCTTCAGAATTGCCCCATATTGTTCTGAAGCCAAACAACTCCTTGCCGGCAATAGGGGACAAGGTGTCGGTTATAGGAAACCCGCGGGGATTCAAGCAGGTTATTTTGCAAGGTCCCCTCCTGGGTTATTACCCGTTACAGGAACCTCCTGTTATCTTGCTGGACATAGACTGTCAGCCCGGTAACAGTGGAAGTCCGGTGCTTAATGCCGAGGGAGAAGTGCTAGGAGTAGTTTTTGCGGTTACCCGAAGTGAAGGAGATGAGAGTCAGACCAATAAAGCCCTGGCTTATCCCTTAAATTATTTTATTGATAATTTACCGCTTGAATTTAATTCAAGATAAAATACTTTTAATCAGATAAAGATGGGGGAAAGGTTTAATGATTAATGAAGGAATTAATGGCAGAACAGAAAAAATATCTTCTTTTATTGTTATGGATGTGTTAGAAGAAGCTAAAAGGATGGAGGCCGAAGGCCGGGATATAATTCACCTGGAAATTGGGGAGCCTGACTTCGATACCCCGCAGCCCATTATAGAAAGCGCTCTTAAAGCTATGAAAGGGCAGGATACTCATTATACCCATAGTCTGGGTAAAATTGAACTTAGAGAAGAGATTGCTCATTACTATTACAGAAAATATGGAGTTGAGATTTCACCCGAACAAATAGTGGTTACTTCAGGCACTTCGCCGGCCTTATTATTGATATTATCAGTGCTCTTAAACCGCTCTGATGAAATAATCCTATCCGACCCCTACTATTCCTGTTATCCTAATTTCATCAATTACCTGGAAGGCAAGCCAGTATTGGTTCCGGTTAGGGAAGAGGATAATTTTCAATACCGTCTGGAAGAGGTTGAGAAAGCCATCAGCAGCAGAACCCGAGCTATTATGTGCAATTCTCCCGCCAATCCTACCGGAACCGTCATGTCAGCTGAGGAATTAAAGCAATTGGCTGCTTTGGGTCATACCATAGTAGCAGATGAAATCTATCATGGTCTGGTCTATGAGGGAGAAGAACACAGCATTCTGGAGTTTACCGATAACGCTTTTGTGGTTAACGGCTTTTCCAAGTTGTATGCTATGACCGGATGGAGGCTGGGCTATGTAATCGTTCCTCCCTCCTACCTGAAAACCATGCAAAAATTACAACAGAATCTCTTTATATGCGCTTCCTCTTTTGCACAAACAGCGGCTATTGCAGCCTTAAAATACTGTGATCCTGAGGTGCAGAAAATGAAAGAAATATACAACCAAAGAAGAAAATACCTGCTGGGAAGACTGGAAAAAGCAGGTATCAGGTGCCAGGCTGAACCTGCCGGAGCTTTTTATATGCTGGCCAATGTAAAAAAATATACCCGGGATTCATATAGCTTTGCTTTTAAAATTTTGCAAGAGGCGGGAGTAGCAGTTGCTCCGGGTATCGATTTTGGCCCCAATTGTGAAGGATATTTGAGAATATCTTATGCCAATTCATTAGCCAAGATCGAAGAAGGCATGGACCGTTTGGATAGATTTTTACTTCAGTGGGAATCGGAAATGAGCTCACAGGCTCAGTAAAGGCAGTATTTTAACAGGCTAAACAATTGTTTAGATGAATCAGGAAATGCCTGAATATCTTAGCTACGGGGACTAAACATTTGTTTAGTCCCCGTAGCTAAGCATTTAACAGGGAGATTTGAGACAGTCGAGTATTATTTCCACATATTGTGCTCTGACCTGGTCATGAGAATAATCAACATCCATTAAAGCGATGGAACGATTAGACAGTAGGATAGGAAAGGCCATGCTTCCCAGCATCTGCATAATTCTCATTTCTATTATGTAGTCATTGTCCCCGGGTCTCATTTGCCTGATGGTGTTCTTAAGTAATGCATAGCCTTCATTCTGAATAAAAGATTCATATTCCCCGCTGATTCCATAATCAGTTATAGATTGCATAATGAAGTTTTTTATCACATCGGGGTACTGGGTTATAACACTGGAATAGGCATGGAGAAAGGTTCTCAATCGATCTTCAACCGCTATATTACTTTGTTGAAGTACATTAAAGGTGTTTATTAGCTGTTGGGTAATATTGTGTAAGGCTTCGTTGATCAATTGTTCTTTACTGCCGAAATGATAATTAACCGCGGCCACATTAACCCCGGCCAAAGAAGCAATTTTCCTGATGGTTACTCTGTGAAAACCCTCACTGGCTATGATTTTAAGGGCCGCTTCAATTATTCGTTTTTTGGTACTGCTATACCCTTCCTGCATAATTATGCACCCGTTTCTGATGAGATAGGTATGGAGTTTCAGTGTTTTAAACACTGCTTTAAACATGATAGAATAATTTTGGTATTTGGTCAATTATTGAACATATAATTGACAAAGTATAAAATATAAAATACTATATAAACATAATTCAAACACTGTTTGAATTAGGTATGGAAAATTAAAGGGGGGAGCAGCTACATAGCTGTGAAATATATGGACGATTTGCTGCACCTCGGTTTAGATGTTGGCTCAACTACAGTTAAAATCGTTATCCTGGATCAGGCCGAATCCATCCTGTACTCTAAATACCAACGACATTATTCAGATATCAAAGTCACAATTGCCAGTATGCTGGAGGAAGTTCAGTATTTATACCCTAATAGAACGCTAACCTTGATGGTAACTGGTTCTGGTGGCTTATCAGCCTCTAAAATTCTGGAGGCTAATTTTATTCAGGAAGTCATTGCTTGTTCCCAGGCTATTGAAAAATACCTGCCTCAATGCGATGTAGCCATAGAATTGGGTGGAGAGGATGCCAAAATAACCTTTTTCGATGCGGGAGGAACCATTGATCAAAGGATGAACGGTACTTGCGCCGGAGGCACCGGTGCCTTCATTGATCAAATGGCGGCCATATTGAAAACCGATGCCGCAGGTTTAAACCAACTGGCCTGTAGCTACCGTACTATCTACCCCATTGCTGCTCGTTGCGGGGTATTTGCCAAAACTGATATACAACCCCTGCTAAATGAAGGGGCCTCCAAAGAGGATATTGCCGCCTCCATATTTCAGTCGGTAGTTAACCAGACGGTTGGTGGTTTGGCTTGTGGTAAATCAATTCATGGATATGTAGCCTTTTTGGGTGGGCCTTTATATTTCCTTTCAGAACTGAGAAAGAGATTTATGGAGACTCTGCAGCTGGATGCAGAACATGCTTTGTTTCCGGAAAATGCTCAATATTATGTAGCCATAGGAGCTGCCCTGGCTTCCAAAGGTAAAGAAACCTTCAATATAAACCAACTGGTACATAAAGTGCAAAATTTGAGTCATATAAGCCTGGAGGATGTTCACCGGCTGGAACCCTTGTTTAGTGATATGGAAGAATGGCAGCGTTTTAAAGCCAGACATGATCAGGAAAAGGCTATAAGGGGCAATTTGGCTGAATTCGAAGGTGATTGTTTTCTGGGCATAGATGCTGGTTCCACCACTACCAAGGCCGCCTTGATTGATAATGAAGGCCGTATCCTTTATTCCTATTATGCCAATAATGAGGGAAGTCCATTAAACAGCACTATAAAACTGCTGCAGGACCTTTATCAACAGCTGCCGGGGGGAGCTAAAATAAAGAATTCCACCGTAACCGGATATGGAGAAGCCTTGATTAAGTCGGCTTTTGGCGTTGATTTGGGTGAAGTAGAGACTATAGCTCATTACCGGGCGGCAGAATATTTTCTGCCAGGGGTGGAGTTTATTCTGGATATCGGTGGGCAGGACATGAAATGCCTGAAAATTAAAAATGGTACTATTGACAGTATTATATTAAATGAAGCTTGCTCTTCTGGCTGCGGTTCCTTTATTGAAACCTTTGCCCAGTCATTGAACATGGGGGTAGAGGAATTTGCCCAGACTGCCTTAATGGCTAAAAATCCAGTAGACTTGGGAACCCGCTGTACAGTGTTTATGAACTCCATGGTAAAGCAGGCCCAAAAGGAAGGAGCTACTATAGGAGATATATCAGCCGGCCTGTCCTACTCGGTGATCAAAAATGCCTTGTTTAAAGTGATTAAACTGAGAAACACCGGGCAAATAGGAAAGAAAGTAGTGGTTCAAGGGGGGACTTTCCTCAATGACGCTATTCTGAAAAGCTTTGAAAATATTGTGGGACGGGAAGTGGTTCGCCCTGATATAGCAGGAATCATGGGGGCCTATGGAGCGGCTTTGATTGCCCGGGAAAAGCATTCTCCCCATCGTGAAAGCACCTTGATTAATAATGAAGCTCTAGCCTCATTTACTTTCCAAACCAGTATGGATAGGTGCCAGGGTTGTTTGAACAAATGTTTGCTTACCATCAATAGTTTTAGTGACGGCAGGTCTTTTATTTCCGGTAATCGCTGTGAAAAGGGAGCCGGGGTGGAACAGAAAAGCAGCAAGCTACCCAATCTTTATGAATACAAATTAAAACGTTTAAATAAATATATTCCTTTAAAGACTGAAGTCGCCAGGCGGGGTACTATTGGAATTCCCATGGTCTTGAACATGTATGAGAATTACCCTTTTTGGTTTACTTTTTTCACCCACTTGGGTTTTAGGGTAGAAAGATCACCTCGTTCCTCCAAGCAGATTTATGAACTGGGTCTGGAAACCATACCCTCAGAATCGGTATGTTATCCCGGCAAAATGGTGCATGGCCATATCATGGCCTTGATTAAGCGAGGAATAAAGACTATTTTTCATCCCTCCATTATTTATGAGAAAAAGGAGATTGAGGAAGCCGGCAACAGCTTTAACTGTCCCATAGTGATTTCCTACCCGGAAGTTATCAAGAATAATATGGATATATTGAGGGAAAAAGGAATCAGCTATATAAATCCCTTTTTACCTTATGAAAATAAAGAACGCCTGATTGAGAGGCTTTACGAAGAACTGGCCGGATTTCGCATCAAAAAAAGGGAAATTGCAGAGGCAGTTGAAGCGGCCTGGAAAGAAGAAGCCGCTGCCCGTTTGGACATCCGCCTAAAAGGGGAGGAAACCCTGCGTTTGTTGGAAAGAACCCAGCAGAAAGGTATTGTCCTGGCTGGCCGGCCCTATCATATAGATCCGGAAATCAATCATGGCATACCGGGATTGATTAACTCCATGGGTTTTGCGGTATTGACGGAAGACTCGGTATCTCACCTGGGAAAGGTCAATCGCCCTCTACGGGTAGTGGATCAATGGATGTATCATTCCCGCTTATATGCGGCCGCCACTTATGTAGCCGGCCGGGATAATCTGGAATTGATACAGCTCAACTCTTTCGGCTGTGGCCTGGATGCCGTCACTACTGACCAGGTGGAAGAGATACTACAAGCTGCCGGTAAAATATATACCTGTTTAAAGATTGATGAAGGCAGCAATCTGGGTTCGGTAAGAATCAGAATCAGGTCTTTGGTGGCAGCTATGGAAGAGCGAGAAAGGATGGGGTTAAAACCCAAGTTTAAGCCGGCAGTTCAAGGCCGGATTCCCTTCACCGAAGAGATGCGCAGCCGGCATACTATTCTCTGTCCTCAGATGTCACCCATACATTTTGAACTGGCCCGGGATCTATTTGCTTCAGAGGGATACAATATTGTAGTCTTGCCTTCAGTAGATAAAAATGCTGTTGATGAAGGACTCAAATACGTTAACAATGATGCCTGTTATCCTTCTATAATTGTAGTAGGGCAACTGATTGCGGCTTTAAAATCCGGCCAATATGATTTGAACAACACTTCGGTAATCATATCCCAAACCGGTGGAGGATGTAGAGCCACCAATTATATCGCTTTCCTGCGCAAAGCCTTGAAAGACGCGGGACTGGAGAATATACCGGTTATATCAGCCAATATTACCGGTTTGGAATCCAACCCCGGGTTTAAAATTACTGCCTCCTTGTTTAAGAAAGTTACCATGGGTGTAATTTACGGGGATTTGCTCATGCGAGTACTCTACCGGGTTAGGCCTTACGAAAAAATACCGGGCTCAGCTAACTTGTTGTTTGAAAAGTGGGTGAATCTATGTAAGGAACAGTTGGCCATAGGAGATTCCTATACCTTCCGTAAATACATAAAACAAATAGTAAGAGAATTTGACCAGCTGGAAATAAGGGATATACGAAAACCCCGGGTAGGTATTGTAGGGGAAATACTGGTTAAATACCACCCTACTGCCAATAATAATGTGGTAAATATCGTGGAAAGTGAAGGTGCTGAGGCAGTAGTCCCTGATTTATTGGATTTCTTCACCTTCTGTGCTTATGATATGATATACCGCCATCGCTATTTAGCCGGTTCTTTTAAGAACAAGCTCCTGGGCACCTTGTTTATCAAATATTTTGATAATTGTCGCCGGGAAATGATTAAAGCCCTGCAACGCAGTCAGAGATTTGATGCACCCTGTTCCATCTATCACCTGGCCCAGAAAGCTTCCCAGGTGGTTTCCCTGGGTAACCATACCGGGGAGGGTTGGTTGTTAACAGCGGAAATGATAGAACTCATTGAGATGGGGGTTCCCAATATTATTTGTATGCAGCCTTTTGCCTGTTTGCCCAATCATGTTACCGGTAAAGGGATGATAAAGGAATTAAAGCGCCAATACCCCGCGGCTAATATAGCAGCTATTGACTATGACCCCGGTGCCAGCGAAGTCAACCAGTTAAACCGGATAAAACTCATGCTGGCAGTGGCCTTCAAAAATCTGCAGTCATCAGAAAATACCTTAATAAAGGACAGTTCAGTACCCCGAGATGCTGTCCTGCCTGAGCAGGAAAAACAGTTGGGCTAAGTAATGGTAAATATGATACTCCCCAAAGGTGTTTCTCCATTTCCTACTCAGCATGGTGATCATGGCGATAGGGAATGGGGATATATTCAACCGAAGGAACCTGGCGGTTTGGTTGAGGATATAAGTTCATGAGCAAATAAATCTCCTGAGGTATTTCACAATTCACATTCAATCCCATCTGGGTAAGAGTAGAACAGACCAGAGCAAAATCATGGGTCCAACGTCCTTCACTCAAAATGCGGGCCAGGTTTTTGGCCTTTTCCAGTTCTACCCGGGGTGTGAGGATCTCCACTGCTGTTTCATAAACCTGGCGGGTGGCTTTGGCTGCAATATCAGCCAGAATAATGGTTTCATCATCTATTTCACTGATTGGCTTATCTTTTAGCACTCTCATTATAGAATTGGCTGGATATTGGCCAATTTGAGGATCCACCGGTCCTAGAATGGCATTTTCGTCCAACATGATCTCGTCAGCAGCCAAAGCAATAAGGGTACCGCCTGACATAGCGTAATGAGGGACTATAGCTGTTACTTTAGCGGGATGATTTTTCAGTGCCCGGGCTATTTGCTCTGCAGCCAGCACCAGACCACCCGGGGTATGCAAGATAATATCGATAGGCATTTCATCCGGAGTCATTCTTATAGCTCTGAGTACCCTTTCTGCGTCCTCCACGTCAATAAACCGGCGAAAGGGTATACCCAGGAAACTAAGGGCTTCTTGACGATGCAGCAAGGTAATAACCCGGCTGTTTCTTTTTTGTTCAATTTTCCGAATCAGGGCTAGCCGGGATGAAACCAAACGACGCTGGTTTAATACAGGCATAAGAGCAAGAAAGAGAAATAGAATCCAAACAATAGAGCTTAGAGTCATTTCCATATAAATCACCTCTTTTATTGGCATTTCATTTATTATAGCAGATTATCCGGAAAGATTATCCAGGGTCATAAAAGGCAACTTCACTGGCAGAGGCAGAAAATCTAATAATTTGGGTTATATTCCTGCAGACAGCCAAGTGTTTAATGTTATATACTGTAGTTTGTATGAATGCTAATTCATAAGCAGGAGCAGTACTATGAAGAACCATTTATCTACCTATGCAGCCTTAACTCTAACCATGCTGGTGTGGGGTTTATCTTTTATAGGCACCAAAATAGCCCTGGGCAGCTTTACTCCATTTGTCTGCATTTTTCTGCGTTTCAGCCTGGCTTCTCTATTCTTCCTCCTGGTATTTATTGTTCAAGGATTTCCTAAATTGAGCCTGGAACAACACCGGAAGCTGATCTTGACCGCCCTCTTTCAACCTGGGCTGTATTTTGCTTTTGAAACCATTGGCCTTACCTATACTACTGCTTCCACTGCCTCGATAATATTGGCCCTGGTGCCTATTGCCGTTTTAATACTGGCCCATTTGATCTTAAAGGAGGCTATCAGCGGGTACAATGTGGCGGGGATCCTCTTGTCCGTCCTGGGTATCATATTGCTGGTCTGGGGAGGCAGCTTTAATTGGTCCTGGCAAGGATACCTCCTGGGTAATCTATTAATACTGGGAGCGGTTTTTTCGGCTGCTTTTTATATGGTAATGGCCCGGGATCTGGGTAAAAGCTTATCCTCCCTGCAGATAACTGGTTTTCAAGTGCTTTATGGCACCCTTATCTTTGCCCCCTTCTTTTTCTATTACCTGCCCCAGGTGCAATGGGCACAGGTAAGTCTGCATTCTTATGGCGCTATAGTATTTCTGTCCCTTTTCTGCACCATAGGAGGATTTTTGGCCTATAATTATGCCCTTACCAGAATCGAAGCTTCCCGGGCTTCAGTTTTTATTAATGGGGTTCCTGTAGTAACAGCAGTGGGAGCCTGGTTTATACTGAATGAAAAACTCACTCTGCTGCAGATGGGAGGTGGAGCCTTGGTGCTACTAGCAGTTTTTATCAGCAATATCCCAGCCCAATCCAAGGCTTATTCAGCTCAGGAACAGCTTCCGTGATGGCAGCTTCCGGTCTAAAAGGGTTAATAATCCAAGGGACTATCATCGCCTATTTCTTTGGGTGCTAAACAGCAATTCTTAAATTGCCCACTTTTATCCCCCTGAGAAGCTATAAAATATTTGGTATCGGTTAAATATAAGTGAAAAAGGAGATCTGTATATTGAACGGTTTTAGTGCATTACGATTGTCTCAGCCAATAATGCAGGCTATTAACAGTATGGGATTCGAAGAACCCACCCCCATTCAAGCTGCAAGCATTCCCATAGCCCTGATGGGTAGAGATTTAATAGGCCAGGCGCAAACCGGCACGGGGAAAACTGCTGCTTATGGTATTCCTGCAATTCATCTTAGTGACTCCAAGCAAGATTTTATTCAAGGACTGGTGATTACTCCTACCCGGGAACTGGCCATACAAGTGGCCGAGGAGTTAAATCGGATTGGACAGTATAAACAGATCAAGTCCCTGCCTATCTATGGAGGACAGGAGATAGAGCGGCAAATCAGAGCCCTGCGCAAAAGACCCCAGATAATTGTAGGCACCCCGGGGCGACTACTGGATCACCTGAGAAGGAAAACCATACGATTGGAACAAGTAAAACTGGTGGTATTGGATGAAGCCGATGAAATGCTGAATATGGGATTTATTGAAGATATAGAGGCCATCTGGCAACAAACACCGGATGATAGACAGAACCTTTTGTTTTCTGCAACTATTCCTGTTCACATTCAAAGATTGGCGGCCAGATTCATGAGAAATCCGGAAATAATTCAGATTGCACCCCGGGAAGTTACGGTAGCCAATATAGAACAGGAATATATCGAGACTCCGGAAAAAGAAAAACTAGATGTTTTATGTCGCCTGCTGGACATTCAAAACCCTGAAATGTCTATAGTCTTTGGCCGTACCCGACGCCGGGTGGATGAATTGGCAGAGGCTTTAAGTGAAAGGGGTTATTCGGCAGAAGGGATTCACGGTGATTTAAGTCAGAATCGCCGTGATGCAATAATGAAAAAATTCCGTTCGGGAGAGATTGAAGTATTGGTGGCAAGTGATGTAGCAGCGCGAGGTCTCGACATCAGTGGTATCACCCATATATATAATTTTGACATACCTCAGGATCCGGAGAGCTATGTACACCGCATTGGAAGAACTGGTAGGGCTGGAGAAAGCGGATTGGCTGTAACCCTGGTCACCCCTCGCGAAATCCCTCATCTGAAGTCAATTGAACAATTAATCCGGCAGCAGATAAAGAGAAAACCTATTCCAACGGTAAAAGAAGCCCTGGCCGAACTCCAGCATATAGCGGTGGAAAGTCTGTTAAAGGTAGTGGAACAGGATGATTTCGCCCCCTACCACAACCTGGCCCAGAGTCTTTTGGAAGAATACGACTCAAGCTCCCTTTTAGCTGCAGCTTTAAAAATCTTAACTAAAGAACCGGAAAAGCGCGATTTTAAGGAACTATCCCAGGCTCCACCGATAAAAATCAAGCAGGCCAGGCAGGATTACCATCGTGACTGGGCTAAGCAAAAATCAGGTGGGGGCAAAAAGTATCCCAAAAAACCAAAAAGACCCCATGCTTAAGTATAAGAATAATTCACCCCGTATGGCTATGGCAGGACTTTAGGACAGGTGATAATAATAGCTCAGGCCGTGTATCACAACACGAAAGCTGAATTGAATGCGTCAGACTGTGTGAAAACTCCCAGGGTCCCTTAATCTTAACTAAAAAGTAGGCCTGGCAGGATATGCCCCAGAAAATACCAGCCCTATTTTCTAAAAGAAGGCGGAACGGGCCTGCCAGTGGAGCGGTTAATACAATAGAATAGTTTTTACACGGCCTGACGGAACTCTGTTTTGGCTTCAAGACCAAATTCACCAGCCAATATACTAGTTTACCGGCCTTTTTTCTTCTTTTTGGACCTGGAAAAATTTATTTTTCTGATTTTGGCAAATGGCATGTAATAATCTTTCAATTCACTGGAAGCAAAACGCTGGGCTGCTATCAGATTGGCATCTGCATCCAAACCCCAAACTGAAACTAAAGCGGCTTCCTCCCGGTCAACCTGAATTTGCACTTCGTATTCTCTTAGCAAATCCACTTCGAAACTCTTGAAATCGGCACTTAATGGCGAAACAGTCAGGGTTTCGCGGGATACCTCGGATTTGCTTCCGTCTATGCTATAAAGAGTGATTGTAGCTGTTAAATTGTTGGTGGAACTATTATTTAAAACTTTTACCATTACGCTTAACGCCGGGTTGCTGACGCCATTTTCCACTGGACCGGTGGTAAATAATTTGGCCATGTCATTCCCCTTTCGATTTGTATTTATTGTTATTTATTCAATTGAAAAACAATATATTACACTACATTAAAACCGGTGGCCCGCCTGCCCGTTTAGCGAAATGCCGTAGCATGCCCGTGCGGGCGGTCGAAGACCGCCCCAACAATCGCCTCAAGGAACCCCAAAATGCGGGGTAAAATCGTAGGGGCTAGCTGCGCTGGCCCGCCGGTCATTCACCGAAATACCGTTGCAAATACGGCGGGCAGTCGAAGACTGCCCCAACAATCGCCCCAAGGAACCCCAAAATGCGGGGTAAAATCGTAGGGGCTAGCTGCGCTGGCCCGCCTGCCCGTTTAGCGAAATGCCGTAGCATGCCCGTGCGGGCAGTCGAAGACTGCCCCAACAATCGCCTCAAGGAACCCCAAAATGCGGGGTAAAATCGTAGGGGCTAGCTGCGCTGGCCCGCCGGTGACGATATAGCATGACATCCCGTAAAAAATTCAGTGTAAGCAGCCACTTATATGTAAAGCGTGCTTGACATCTCCTTTATTAGCGCTATAATAGATATAAAGCATGCTTTACATTACTTAGGAGGGAGTTTATGCAAAACCGATTGGCAGAACTACGATCAAAAAGCCGGATGACCCAGGAGGAACTGGCTATCAAGGCCGGGGTTTCCAGACAGACCATTATATCGTTGGAAAAGGGTAAATATAACCCCTCTTTGCAGTTGGCCTTCAAATTGGCCCGAATATTCCAAATGCCTGTTGAGGAGATATTTATTATGGAGGAGGTTGATTAAGATGAAGGAGAGTAAAGGAGCTTTTTACATTACTATTTTACTGCTTATAGCCTTGGGCAGTTATATAATCAGCACCGGTGATCTAGGCATGGGGGTGGGGCTAATAGCTGGAGCCCTGGGGGTATTTGCCCTGAAGTTTATTCAAAATCGTAAAATAAGCCAAATGGCCCAAAAGGGTTTGGTTGCCCATGACGAACGTTCATTGTATCTGAGTTCCAAAGCTGCCCTGGCTGCAGTCCGAGTATACATTCTGATCCTGGCACTATTGGTACTGGCGGGAAGCGTTCTAGATCCCCTTTGGCCCCTTACCCCCTGGGATCTGATCGGTATTCTATTGGCCTTAATGGTATTTTTGTGGATAGGCTTTTACTATAACTACAATCGAGTCGAATAGTTGACATTTATATGTTAGATTAGTAATAAGGTATATCTGAGGCAATATTTAGCAGCACTTATCTGACAATGTAAATCTCGATACCAATTTCAAAGCAAGGAGGATGGCTTATGGAATTCTTTGAAGTGCTTTACGGGCGACGGGCGGTACGAAAGTATAAGCCAGATCCGGTTAGTAAAGAGGACATAATGAAGATACTGGATGCCGCTAATTATGCCCCTTCAGGAAGGAATCTTCAGCAGTGGGAATTTATTGTGGTCAGCGGAAAAAAGAAAGAGGAATTGGGAGCCAGCTATGAGGTAGTAGCCCAGGCCTACACAGCCGGATGGGCAGAGAAGGCCAGAGCCGAGTTCATTGATTATGCCCGCACTTATGGAGGGGCACCCGTAATTATCGTGGTATTGACTGATTTCAGTGAAGATCCAGGCATCAGGAGGATGAACCTGGAAAGTGCCAGTGCGGCCATGCAGAATATGCTCCTGGCAGCCCGGGCCTTGAACCTGGGCAGCTGCTGGATGACCGGACCCTTAAACGATGAGGCTCGGGTAAGGCAAATATTAAACATTCCGGATGAAAAGGAAATAGTGGCCTTAACCCCCATAGGATATCCGGTTGAATTTCCACCTCCTTTGCCCCGTATTGATCCTGACTTAAGCCAGAAGGTGCGCTGGCTGGAGTAGTGGGGACAGGGCAGTGGCCTATCTTAAAGGCTGTGGTATAATAGCTTTGAGGGTCAGCCGTTTCATCCATGGAAATCTTAGCCGTCAGTAAGTGAGGTAGGTAGATGAAATCACTGGTAATAGCAGAAAAACCGAGTGTGGCCCGGGAGATAGCCCGGGTCTTAAACTGTAAGGATAAAAAGCAGGGATATATTGAGGGATCCAAATATGTAGTAAGCTGGGCTTTGGGTCATCTGGTAACTCTGGCTGAACCAGAGGATTATGACCAGAAACTTAAACAATGGCGGATGGAGGATTTACCCATGCTGCCGGATAAGATGAAACTTAAGGTAATCCGTCAGACTTCCAAGCAATACCAGCTGGTGAAGAAACTCATGCATCGTTCGGATATCGATGAACTGATCATTGCTACCGATGCCGGACGGGAAGGGGAACTGGTAGCCCGCTGGATTATAGCCCAGGCTAAATGCCACAAGCCCTTCAAGCGTTTGTGGATATCTTCTCAAACCGATAGCGCTATTAAGGAGGGATTTAAGAACCTTAAGCCAGGAAGCAATTATAACAAGCTGTATGATGCTGCTGTATGCAGAGCGGAGGCGGATTGGCTGGTGGGCTTGAATGTTACCCGGGCTCTTTCCTGCAAACACAATGCTCAGCTCAACGCCGGTCGGGTGCAAACTCCAACCCTGGCTATGGTGGTACAAAGGGAGCAAGAGATTCAAGAGTTCAAACCCCAGCCCTATTGGACCGTAAGGGCGGATTTCGGTGATTACTATGGGGATTGGCGGGATGCCAGGGGACAGAGCCGTATCTTTGAGCAGGAAAAGGCCCGGCAGATTGCGGACCGGGTCCAGGGTAAGACAGCCAAAATCGCGGATATTAAAACCGAGCGCAAAAATGAGGCCCCTCCTTTACTATATGATTTAACCGAGCTGCAGCGGGACGCCAACCGGGGGCTGAATTTTTCGGCGCAAAAGACCTTATCGGTATTGCAACGCCTCTATGAAAAGCATAAGATTGTCACCTATCCGCGAACTGATTCCCGGTATTTAAGTAGTGATATTGTGCCCACACTGAAGAGCAGACTACAGGGTATAGCCACTGGTCCCTATCAGGCTATGATCGAACCCATTATAGCAAAGACCTTAAATCCGGGTTCCCGTTTTGTGGACAACAGTAAAGTCAGTGATCATCATGCCATAATTCCTACCGGAGAGAAGCTAAAGCTTGGTGAGCTATCCCTGGAAGAAAAGAGTTTGTTCGATTTAATTGCCCGGCGCTTTATAGCTATGTTCTATCCCCCATATAGCTATGAAAAAACTACCATCATCACCCTGGTCAATGGTGAGCGTTTTTATTCCCGAGGCCGGGTAGTGAAGGAAAAAGGCTGGAAAGCAGTAACCCAGTTATGGGAGGAAAAGGATAAAGCTGCTAAGGAGGTTTTGCCTGAACAAAGCCTTAAGCTGCAAGACCTGGGCAGTATCAAAGAGGTAAAAAGCTGTAATCTCAAGCGGGCCATGACATCACCCCCGCCACGCTATACCGAAGCTTCACTATTAACCGCTATGGAGAATCCGGGCAAGTTCATAGAGGATAAAAAACTACGGGAATCCATCAGTGGGAGTGGTTTAGGAACCCCGGCCACCCGAGCGGAAATTATTGAAAAACTCATCAGCAGCTTTTATATGGAGCGTAAAGGAAAACAATTGGTACCTACCTCCAAGGCCAGGCAACTGATAGAATTGGCTCCGGAATCTTTGACCTCTCCAGTATTGACTGCCCAATGGGAGGAACAGCTCAACCTAATAGCCCGGGGCAATGGCAGTCGCAAGGAATTTATGGAGGGCATAAAAAACAGTGCCAGGCAGATGGTTAAGGATATAAGAGAAGATGACAGTGAATATAAACCGGACAATGTCAGCCGAAAAAAATGTCCTGCCTGCGGCAAGAATATGCTTCTGGTGCAGGGGAAAAAGGGTAAAATGCTGGTATGCCCGGACAGGACCTGCGGTCATCGTCAAGCCGAAAAGGAAGAAGAGCTTGATGTTTTTAAAAAGGACCGGGTTAATAAGAAGCTGCTAAAAAAATACAGCGATGATGGAGAATTTGGCAGCAATCTGGGAGAATTACTAAAAGCCGCCCTGGAAGAAAAGGCCAGGAAAAGCAAGGATGAAAAGCAACAGTAAATTGATCAGCGATAAAAAGATACCACGATGAATTTTAGCATTATGGGAGGCAGAGTTCATGGTTAATTTGGAGTACTTACTACAAGAGATTAAAATTAAATCCATGCTACTTAAAAACCGGGTAGTGATGCCGCCTATGGGTACCGGACTGGGCAGAAAGGATGGAACCGTCAGTGAAGCTACACTGGCCTACTTTAAGCGAAGAGTGGAAAGCGGTGCCGGACTATATATTACGGAAATATCCTCCGTACATCCCCGGGGCAGTGTAAGCCCCAGTGCTCTTAGAATTTATGATGATAGCTATATAGACGGTCTCAGCCAGCTGGCTAATATTACCCATCAGGCGGGTTCTAAAATAGCTATTCAGCTTCATCATGCCGGAAGAGAGAGTTTTTATCAACTGAACCGGGGACAAGCCATGGCTCCCTCAGCCATCCCCAGCTATGTCTTTGGAGGTTCACCCCAGGCTATGAGCCGGGAAGAAATCCAAGAAGTGGTCCAGGCTTTCGGGAGTGCGGCCAGGAGAGCGGTGGAAGCCGGCTTCGATGCGGTAGAACTTCATGCCGCTCACGGCTATCTCTTGCAGCAGTTTCTATCCATACACTCCAACCAGAGGGAGGATGAGTATGGAGGCAGCATGGAGAACCGGGCCCGCTTCATCCTGGAGTGTATTCAGGAGGTACGTGCTCAGGTGGGGCCTGATTTTCCCATATCATTGCGTATATCGGCGGAGGAAGTGATAAAAAACGGTTACAGCATTGAAGAAATGCAGGGAATCGTGCCGGAATTCGTAAAGGCCGGGGTGGATATAATCCATGCATCTTTCGGCACCCATGGAAGTCCGGGTGGTATCATCCAGGCCCCCATCGAATATGAGCAGGGATTTAATGTACACCTGGCTCGTAAGATCAAAGAAAAGGTAGATATTCCTGTAATTGGGGTGGGCAGGTTTAGTGATCCGGTGATAATGAACGAAGCCATAAAAAGAGGGGACGCAGACTTGATCGCAGTAGGCAGGCAGCACCTGGCTGATCCTGACTTCCTTAAAAATGCTCAGGCCGGTCATCCGGAACGAACTTTTTATTGTCTGGCCTGTAATCAAGGCTGTATTGAAAGGTTAATTTATGAGGCAAAGCCGGTACGCTGTGCCATTAATCCGGAAACCGGACAGGAACTGTATTATCCCTCCCAGCCGGCAGCTAAGAAACGCCAGGTCTGGATAATTGGGGGTGGGCCGGCAGGTTTGACTGCTGCAGCCGAAGCGGCTCGCCTGGGGCATCAGGTTACACTTTTGGAAAAAGAAGAGCAGCTGGGGGGACAGGTTCTTATTGCTGCTAAAGCTCCCTATAAAGATGCCTATGCCGACTGGATCCAGAAGCTTAAGGATAAGGCCCTGAGGTATGGGGCCATTATCAGAACCGGGATGGAAGTAAACGAAAGAGTGATTCTGGAAGGAAGACCGGAAGTGGTAATACTGGCCACTGGAGCCAGGCAGCTTATACCTGAGCTGGAAGGGATGGGGTTGCCATCGGTAGTTGATGCCTGGAGTATACTGAGGGGAGAAAGGGCCGTAGGGGAAAACGCAGTAGTGGTTGGGGCCGGGTTAACCGGAATGGAAACCGCTGATTACATGATACAGCAGGGAGTTAAAAGTCTGGTGCTGGTGGATAAACTGCCTAAGTCTCCCATCAATCCTCTTACCGCTCATGGCAATATGTTGAATTATCGTTTTAAAAAGGCCGGAGGTAAATTCATGTTTAATACCCAGCTCAGTGAGATTAAAGAGAATTCGGTAGTTTTGCTGCAGGATGGGCAAAGTCATTTATTGTCCCCGGTGGATCAGGTAGTAATAGCTGTCGGAGCCCAGGCCGAAAACACTTTGGAGCCATTTCTGCTTCGATCCGGGATAGAGTACTATGTGGTAGGAGACGCGGCTGGGCCCAGAAGGATTATCGAGGCGGTAGAGGAAGGAGCCCGGGCGGCCTGGAATATTTCCAGCTAGAAGAATAGCGGCAGGGAGAAAATTCAAATATAGATTTCCAAAGCTGGTAACAAGTGTCATAATAGTACTAGAAGGACCTGACCCTGAGGCTTGGTAAGAATGAAAGTAATTTGAAAGGATACTGGTATGTATGCGTACACAAGTTACTAAAATACAGGCGAAGCTTCCGTCAATAGTCATATACCTTCTTGTACTAGCTATTTTAGCCTTTTTGCTGGCTTTAATGGTTGTGGCCGAGGAACCAGTGAATCAGGATGTGGATTATTCTTTAGAGTTGATGCAAGATATCTCCACTGCGGATGCAGCTATCTACCAGTGGCATGTGGTAATACAAGAACCGGTTCGAATCAAGGACTTAAAATACCTGGCAGA
>JAAYNQ010000036.1 GCA_012520725.1 Syntrophomonadaceae bacterium
CATCATCTTTTTCACAATAGAGTACTTGAACTTATCACTATATTTAGCCATCATTTCACTCCTCTGTGTCTGTAATGCTTACTATACTTTTAATAGAGCTCCATGACAACTATTTTGACACAGGGGGGGTTCTTGCATGTGTAAGCATTTTTCTTCAGGGAAGATTTAATTTTGCATCCTGTAATTTAATGGAAAACAAGATAAGCTTATTGACCGAACATATGTTCTGTTATACTATTGTTAATACAATAAAAGATCCCTAATCCAAAAGTTATCAGCAGCTTTGGATGCCTAAAGATCCGTTTGCTGCCGGAAGGGGGCTAGCAGGCTGGATCACATCCCAATCAATTTTGCCTGGCTTTCTGCAGTGGGGATCAATAAAAAGTAATGGTGAGAAAAGATGCGTCGAATCATTTATTTGAAAACTGGCTTCCCCTTAGCGGAAGAAGTATTGGAAGAATGCAGTATATATACTCCCTTGGTAGAACCCCAAGGGGACTCAAGTCTGTTCTGTGATCTCAGTGGATGCGGTCCCACCCTGGATATAATAAAGTCCATAGTAGGGAAACATTATCACTTGACGGGTCGACCTGCTCAGCTAGCTCTGGCCTCCTCTCGCCTGGTAGCCGAAAACGCTCTGGGGCGAAGTCAGCTGCCCCGGTCCAGGGTATACCGGAAAATAAAAACCCGGGAAGCTATAATCTTAGAAGTGCTACCGGGCCTGGAAGCGGAGTTTATCTCATCTATTCCCCTGTCAGAGTTTACTGCCATTAGCCTTAAGGAAGCCAGAAAGCTGGAACGGGCAGGGCTATCTACCGTAGGAGAGTTAAAAACCCTGGGGACCGAAAGGATGATAGCTCTACTGGGTAAAAGGGGAGTGGATCTGCTCCGCCAGCTTCAGGGGATTGACGACAGGCCGATTTTAGGACTCTATCCTCCTCGGAAAATATCCTATCCCCTGCTTTTTAATCCCGGCAGTGAGGCCATAAATGATCTTCAGATGAAGGAAGCGGGCCGGGTTTTACAGGCTTTGCTGGAGAAAAGGCATTCCGCTTGTGCTCATATAACTCTGGAACTCAAGGTGAAAGATAGCTTGATCAGGAAAGAACGCAGGCTTAAAGGAGCAGAATGCCGGGGGAAAGTTTTGTCAGCGGCTTTCATGGAGATGTTTCAAAAGGCAGAATTGGAATACCCTCCGGAGGAGGGGACAATTGTATTATCAGAATTATCACCCTTGGAATGGCAGGAAGCAGATCTTTTTTCCCTTTTGCCCCGGGAGAGAAACGGATGCAAATGGCGAGTGGAAAAGACCATAGAAAAATTGGATATTCGCTTTCCCGGCCAGATAAGCTGGGGGAAGGAAGAGGGCAGGAGAGAAAAAGTATTGGCCTATTTTGATCCTTGGCGCCTGAACCCAATCACTCATTAGCAAGCAGGTGAAGCCATGAACAAGTCAGATAAATTGAAAGTACAATGCAGGGAGTTTGATCAACCGGTCTTTATAGAAATCAAAGAGCGAGTGATTAAAGTTGAAGAGATTTTGGAATCCTGGCACGATACCGGATGCTGGTGGGAAGGGGAAAGCGAAAAGGTGTTTTATCGCCTTTACTGTCAGGATGGAGGCATAAGGGAGATATTCCAGGACCTCTCTTCCGGCCAATGGTTTTTATATCGGATATATGACTGAGGGTGCTTGTCCCCGGGGCACCCGGTCTGCATTGGAGGCGAAGCGGATGGATTTTGTGTCATTGCATAGTCATAGTCCCTTTTCGTTTCTGGATGGAGCCAGCCGTATTGAAGAGCTGGTAAATAGGGCAGCGGAATTGGATATGCCGGCCCTGGCCATCACCGATCATGATAATCTCTGTGGGGCGGTAAAATTCTACAAAGGGGCCCGGAAAGCAGGGATCAAGCCCATACAGGGGGTGGAAATCACCATGGAAGGCGGCTTTCACCTGACCCTCCTGGCTCGCAGTCCCCGGGCTTATGCTTCGCTGTGTTCATTGCTTACCCGCTCCCACCTGGATAATCCCCGGGGTGAGCCGGCAGCGGCTTTTACAGGATTGAAAGAGCTAAAGGAGGTAATAGTCTTATCCGGTTGTCGGCAGGGTGAAATCAACCAGCTTATACTGCAGGGCCAGTATAAAAAGGCCTGCCGGCGAGCCAGGGAGTATTTGGGTATTCTGGGCCGGGAGAATTTCTATATTGAGCTGCAGGGAGGCTGTTTGCCCGGGGACTCTTTCATCAACCGGCGCTTGTACCAACTGGCCCAAGACCTGGATATAGAAATGGTGGCCAGCAACAATGTTCATTACGCCTGTCATCAGGACTTTATAATCCATGATCTTCTGACTTGCATCCGTACCCTCACCCGGGTCCAGGATATACACCCCCGGCGCCCTTTAAACGGGGAAAACTATCTTAAACCCACCCCGGAGATGAAAAAGCTTTTCGCCGGTTATCCTAAAGCAGTGGAAAATACCAGGCGTATAGCGGAAGAATGCCAAAGGGTGTTTGAGGATAATCAAGTCCACTTGCCCGCTTATTCAGAGCGAAAAGGGGAGACTTCGGGGCAGATGTTAAAGAGGCTGGTTTTCGAAGGAGCCAGGAGGCGTTATGGAAGGATCAATGGAAGGGTGCGGGAACGCCTGGATAGGGAAATTGAGGTAATAGAAAAACTGGGTTTTGCCGACTATTTTTTGGTGGTGGCGGATGTAGCCCGCTATGCCCGCAGCCGGGGGATACGTTACGCTGGACGCGGTTCGGCAGCTGATTCACTGGTGGTTTACTGCCTTTATATATCAGAGGTGGATTCACTGGCCAGAGGCCTTTTGTTTGAGCGCTTTATGAGTCCGGAAAGAAAGGGCTTGCCGGATATCGATATAGATTTTGAATCAGCTTACCGGGATGAAGTGATTGATTATGTTTACCAGCGTTATGGTGAAGAACGGGTAGCCCGGGTAGCCACCTATAATACCTTCCAGGCTCGTTCCGCTGTGAGGGAACTGGGCAAGGCCCTGGGGGTTAGCGAAGCAGAGTTGGATCCCATAGCCAAAAGACTGCCCCATACTCATGCCGATAAGCTGCGGCAGGTTTTGAGTACCCTGCCCGAGTTAAAAAACAGCCCCTTACAGGAGGAAAGATTTCAATTATTGCTGGAACTTAGTGAGAAAATAGCCGGCTTTCCCCGCTTTTTAGGCACTCATTTAGGAGGAGTGGTAATAAGCGACGTACCTTTGCTGACCCTGACTCCACTGCAGAAATCGGCCTTGGGGCCAATCATAACCCAGTTCGACAAGGATGATGTAGAAGAATTGGGTCTGGCCAAATTGGACCTGCTGCCCCTGCGCACCCTGGGGGTTATAAGTGATGCGGCCCGCTATATTAAAGAATCCGGGCAGGTATTTGATTATGGCACTATCCCTCTGGACGATCAGGCCAGTTATGAAATGATCAACCAGGGTGACACTATAGGCGTCTTCCAGTTGGAGAGTCCGGCCCAGAGGGCTTTGCAGTCCCATTTTAATGCCAGGCATATGGAAGACATGGTAGCCAGTATGGCCCTAATCAGGCCGGGCCCCATTAAAGGAAATATGGTAGAACCATATATTGCCCGCCGGCAGGGCCAGGAAGAAGTCTCTTACCTGCACCCGCGCTTAAAACCTATACTGGAGAAAACTTACGGGGTAGTGCTTTTCCAGGAGCAGGTTATTGAGATTGCTACCGCTATTGCCGGATTCAATCCCGGGGAGGCTGATCGCTTACGCCGGGTAATGACCAATGCCCGTTCGGAAAAAGTGATGCAGGAAATTGGGGCTGAATTTATAGAGAAGGCTCAAAAGAATGGGATAGATGGAGACCTGGCCCGGGAGATATTTGCCTGTATACGGGGATATGCCAGCTATGGTTTCTGCGAGGCCCATGCAGCTGCCTTTGCTACCACCAGCTTTAAGACCGCCTATATGCTCAAGCATTATCCAGCCGAGTACTACACCGCAATTCTGAATAATCAACCTATGGGCTTTTACCCCCCATATATTATCTGCAGCGAAGCCCGGCGCCGGGGGATAGCCATATTGGGGCCGGATGTAAATGCCAGTGAAAGCAATTTTAAGACTGAAGGTAAAAAAGCTATAAGGGTAGGGCTGAAACAGGTGCGGGGTATAAGCCGTAATGAGCTGCGGCATATAGCTGAGGAACGCAGCCGGGGAGTCTTTAAAAGCCCCCAGGAATTTATGGAACGCAGCCGGGTCAATCGGGATGTGATGGAAAATTTGATTAAATGCGGAGCCCTGGACAGTTTATGCCCAAACCGCCGGCAGATGCTGGTGGAAGTACCCCTTTGGATGGAAAAGCTGCAAAAGCAAGACCGGGGGGAACAGCCTCTCTTTGAAAACCATCCGGGAGGGCAAGTGGATGATTTTAAAGACTGGGAAAAAGAGGCCTGGGAACGGGAAATACTGGGCTTGGACCTAAACAGTCATTTTATGGCTAGAATGCGGGCGGAACTGAGCCGGCGCCATATATATTCCAGTAAAGAAGTGAAAAACTTACCCGCAGGTAAAATGGTGCAAATAGCCGGAACCCTTTTCCGGCCTCACCGTCCCCCCACCCGCAGTGGCAAAATAGTAGTTTTCTTTTCTTTGGTGGATGAATTCGGCCTAATCGATGTCAGCCTTTTTGAAGACCTTTATATGCAATACGGAGATTTCATATTCGGTGAACAAAGAGCTCCCTTGCTGGTAAAGGGAAGAATTCAGCGCCGGGGAAATGGAGTCAGTATAATGGCCCAAAAAATCTCCTTCCTTGGTTAGGAAAACAGAGGCGGCGCTTCTCCTGGCTTGAAAAGTGAAAAGAAGGATTTTATAATCAGGTGTGGAATATCAAGTTATTCATAAGGAAAGTTCTAAAAATATTGCCTAAACGGAGAATATCAGGTACGGGCTTATAATTAAGGCTCTGAATGTTAATTATTATTATAGCTAAATAGAGCTGGTTGCCGGGATGCAGTCAGTTTTTAAAGGAGGATATACAGCTTATGAAACAGGACAGTAGTTTAACCAATCCCGCTAGCGGTCCGGAGGAAAAGAATAAATCCCCTATGGATTTGCCCAGCAATTTTATTCAGGATATTATCAGTGCTGATTTGAAAGCAGGAAAAAACCAGGGGAGAGTTCATACTCGTTTTCCCCCCGAGCCTAATGGCTACCTGCACATTGGACATGCCAAGTCTATCTGTCTAAATTTTGGTTTGGCCCAGGCCAATGGCGGTTTATGCAATTTGCGCTTTGATGATACTAATCCCAGTAAAGAGGAAGTTGAGTTCGTGGATTCAATTATGAACGATGTGCGTTGGCTGGGATTTGATTGGGAGGAACGCCTTTATTATGCCTCAGACTATTTTGAGCAGCTTTATGAATGGGCTGTGCAGCTTATCAAAGATGGGAAAGCATACGTATGTGATTTGAATGCCGAGGAGATTAGAGCTTACCGTGGCACTTTAACTGAAGCCGGGCGGGAAAGTCCTTATCGTAACCGCTCAGTAGAGGAAAACCTGGATCTCTTTCAACGTATGCGAGCAGGAGAGTTTGAGGAAGGTTCCCGGGTATTAAGAGCCAAAATCGATATGGCCTCTCCTAATTTAAATATGCGGGATCCGGTGTTATACCGGATATTAAAGCAAGCCCATCATAGAACCGGTAATAAATGGATGATTTATCCCATGTATGACTACGCCCATCCCCTCTCCGATGCTATTGAGGCCATAACTCATTCCATCTGTACCCTGGAATTTGCAGATCACCGTCCTTTGTATGACTGGTTTATTGATAACGTTAAACCGGAGTACACACCGCGGCAATATGAATTTGCCCGTTTGAATTTAAGTTATACCGTTATGAGCAAAAGAAAGCTGCGGGCTCTGGTAGAACAAGGATATGTAAAGGGATGGGATGATCCCCGTATGCCTACCATATCAGGATTAAGGCGACGAGGATATACTCCCGAAGCTATTAAAGATTTCTGTGAGCGGATTGGAGTAGCCAAAAGAGACAGTACGGTGGACATAGCATTATTGGAATATTGTATCAGGGAAGATCTTAACCGGCGGGCCGATCGTGTTATGGCGGTTTTGCGTCCATTAAAAATAGTCATAGAAAACTACCCGGAAGGGCAGACAGAGTGGTTGGATATCGAGAATAATCCGGAAAATCCGGATAGTGGAAGCCGGAAGATACCTTTTGAACGGGAACTGTATATAGAGCAGGAAGATTTCATGGAAGATCCGCCCCGCAAATTCTTCCGGCTGGCTCCGGGGCGGGAAGTCAGATTGAAAGGAGCCTATATAATTAAGTGCGAAGCAGTGATAAAAGATGAAGAGAGCGGGGAGATTATAGAACTGCGTTGCAGCTATGATCCAGATACCAAAAGCGGTGGTCCCGCAGCAGGCCGCAAGGTAAAAGGGACTTTGCATTGGGTGGCAGTCAGCAAGGCTGTAAAGGCAGAGGTGCGCCTTTATGATCATCTTTTTGCTTGCGAAAACCCCGATGATGAGGAGGAGGGTAAAGATTTTACCCAGAACCTGAATCCCAACTCCTTATTGGTGCTCAATAACTGTATGCTGGAAGCAGGCCTGGAAGGGGTAAAGGCTGGAGAACGCTTCCAGTTCCTGCGCCAGGGATATTTTGTAGTTGATCTGGATAGCAAGAACGATAACCTGGTATTCAATCGCATTGTTCCCCTGCGGGACAGTTGGGCCAAAATTCAAAAAAAAGGCTAAGTAGTTGGCCCTATAAAGCCTGTCCAGAAAAGAGGTGTGATGATGAGTGAGTGTGAAACACTTAGTAAAATGCTTGATGAAATATTAAGGGAAATAAAAGTCTTGGATCATAGGCTGAGCAATATGGAAAACCAGTTTGGGTTAATAAAAAGGGATATAGAATCTCTGGATAGCAGTATGGGTGAAATAGAAGAGAATATAAGCAGTATTAATGATACGGTAAGTACTATTGAAGTTAATATCAACAGCATGGTACTGGATTCCTTAAACGACCTATAAGTAAATGCTAAAAGAAGTATTGGAAATGGCTGATCCCCAATGTAATTCTTAATGACTTATATTAATATTAAGAATCATTCATACAAAATATACCATGAGCAAGCGGTTAAGGCTAATGGTATATTTTCACGTATAATAGGGAAGTATTTAAGCTGAACTGACTTGACATCAAGTCAGTTCTAAATTATATTTAACAGGCATTGACCCATTATTCTTCTTATATGAAGAAAGAAGTAAGGGGTAGATTTCCAGAAAGGGGATAATTAAAAAATATGGAAGACAAGTATTTAGTTTGCAAGGACTGCGGAGAAGAATTCTTATTTTCGGTATCGGAACAGGAGTTTTATAAAGAAAAGGGCTTCGAAAATGAACCTGGCCGGTGCAGAGATTGCAGAAAGGCTCGCAAGCAGTCACGTGGTAACAGTGGAGGCGGTAGTGGACAGAGATTTCGGGAGGACCGTCCGATGTTTAAGGCCGTATGTGCCGAGTGCGGAGAGGAGACCACAGTCCCCTTTGAACCGAGTGGAGATAGACCCATTTACTGCAGGGGTTGCTTTAACAACAGGAGAAACCGGTACTAAGTATATTATCAGACAGGAAGAGGCCGACTAAAAAGGCCTCTTTTTTGTTTCCCGGTATTTCCCGGTATTAAGGGATTCCTTGCGGGATTGTAGGGGCGGTCTTCGACCGCCCGCGGAATAATGCTAGATATACGGTATTTATTGCCGGCCCCGGGCGGGCGACCGCAGCTAGCCCCTACGAGCTACAACGCTATTTTTGCTTGATCTCGGGCGGGCCAGCGCAGCTAGCCCCTACAGACTTACAACGCTATTTTTTGCTTGATCTCGGGCGGGCCAGCGCAGCTAGCCCCTACGGTTTATCCTGGTATTAAGGGATTCCTTGCGGGGACTGTAGGGGCGGTCTTCGACCGCCCGCGGAATAATGCTAGATATACGGTATTTATTGCCGGCCCCGGGCGGGCGACCGCAGGTCGCCCCTACGGTTTACAACGCTATTTTTGCTTGATCTCGGGCGGGCCAGCGCAGCTAGCCCCTACGAGCTTACAACGGATTCATTCATCCCTACACCGCCCGCCCGGGCATACAAAGGTGTTGGAGCAGTTGCTCGCCCGGGCTTGCGGTGAGGGGAGAAGAAAAAGGCCTGGTGTGGTTTAGACCGCCTATTTTTGTTACAATATTGACTGACGGGCCTTGGTTTAAAAAAGCATTTGAAAAGTATTTGAAAGGAAAGGTCTATGGAAGCAAGAAGCGAGACTAGAGGTAGTTATCACATTCTGACTTACGGCTGTCAGATGAATGTCCGGGATTCTGAGATTTTGGCCGGAATCGTAGAGGGCATGGGTTATATTATGACTCCCCATTTGGACGAAGCGGATTTAATAATCTTTAATACCTGCAGTGTGCGGCATTCAGCCGAAAACAAAGTATACGGCAAGTTGGGGGAAGTAGCTCGTCTAAAAAGGAAAAACCCGGATATGATTATTGCCGTAGGGGGCTGTATGGCCCAGTTGGAGAATGTAAGAAAGAGATTAAAAAAGCAGCAGGTGGATATTGTATTCGGCACTCAGAATCTGGATGAACTCCCCCAATTGATAGCTGAGCACCAGCAATCAGGCCGTAATCTGGTTAAGATTTATGAAGAAGGGGACCGGGAAATAGCCGATAACCTGCCCAGCAGCCGCAATAAAGGGGTCAGTGCCTTTGTAAATATAATGTATGGTTGCAACAACTTCTGTAGCTACTGCATAGTACCCTATACCAGAGGACGGGAAAGAAGCCGGCAACCGGACCATATTATGGCGGAAATAAGAGATTTGCTTCGGCAGGGATATAAAGAGGTGACCCTTTTAGGGCAGAATGTGAATTCTTACGGCAAGGGGCTGGAGGCAGGAGTGGATTTTGCCGACCTTTTATCCATGGTAAGCCGTATTGATGGCATAGAGCGCATTCGCTTTACCACTTCCCATCCCCGGGACATGAGTGATAAATTAATTGATACCATCGCCCAGGAACCCAAAGTCTGTGAACACATCCATGTGGCCATGCAGGCCGGGAGCAATAGAATACTGCAGTTGATGAACCGGGGTTATACCCGGGAACACTACCTGGAAAGGACTCAAAGGATAAGGGAGAAGATTCCCGGAGTGGCCATCAGCACCGATATTATTGTGGGATTTCCGGGAGAAAGTGAAGAGGATTTTCAGGATACTCTGGACATGGTACGAAAGGTGCGCTTTGATTCTGCCTTTACTTTTATGTATTCTGTTCGATCCGGCACCAAAGCCGCCAGCCTGGACCACCACCTTCCCTTGGAAGTCAGACGGCAGCGCTTGCTGACCCTCAATGAACTACAGTATTCCATCGCCCTGGAGATAAACCAGTCCCTGGTGGGAAGCACTCAAGAAGTGCTGGTGGAGGGTTGGAGTAAAACCGACAAAGGCAAGCTCAGCTCCCGCACCCGGACCAATCGCATTGTTATATTTTCTGGACCAGAAACCTTAATTGGAAAGATAATAAATGTTAAAATAAAAGAAGCTACTACTTTTTCTCTATTTGGAGAAATCATGCAAGTGGATTAAGGTATTTATTTAAGGGGGATTAGGGGTTTGTCAAAAGAGGATATTATTAAACTGGCGTTTGATCTGGGGACATCTATAGGGGATTCCGAAGAAATAAACCGTTTGAAGGAATTACAGGATAGATTAAATCAGGATCTTGAAGCATCTGCTTTAATTATTAAATACAAGGATGCCAAAATGAAATTGGAAAACAAGATGAATGATGGTCTTTCTATCAGCAAATTGGAAGAAGATCATATAAATATCCTGGAACAGCAGTTGAGCGATAATAGCCTATTACAGGAAATGATGGCCGCCCAGGAGAAATTCGATAATTTAATGCAGGCGGTTTACTTTGCTATGAACCAGGCGATTACCGGTAGTTGTGCCGGTTCCTGTTCTTCCTGTAATGGCTGTAGCTAGTCTTTGCGCCTATTAATCTTTATTTATAGAGACCTGGTTTACCGGGTCTTTCTTTTTACTTGCAAAAAGGACTAATCATATTTTCTAGGGGGTTGCCGAACTGTCTGCCAAATATACACCCATGATTGAACAATACCTGCAGGTAAAGGAACAGCATCAGGATTGTATTCTCTTCTTTCGCCTGGGGGATTTTTATGAAATGTTTTTTGAAGATGCCCGCTTGGCCTCCCGGGAGCTAGATATAGTTTTGACCGGGCGGGATGCGGGCCAGGAAGAGAAAGTTCCTATGTGTGGTATACCATATCATTCGGCCAATAATTACATTGCTCGTTTGATTAGCCGGGGATATCGCATAGCTGTTTGTGAGCAGGTGGAAGATCCCAAAGTGGCCAAGGGAATCGTGAAAAGAGAAGTAACCCGTATAATTACCCCGGGCACAGTTATGGATGATAACATCCTGTCCGAAAGCCGGAATAACTACCTGGCTGCAGTGATAGTGGAAAACGACGCCAATGCCCTGGCCTATATCGATGTGTCAACCGGGGATTTCTGGGTCAGCCAATTCAGTGGGGAGGATAAGGACTTGGAAGTGCAGAATGAATTGCTGCGCCTATCCCCAGCCGAAGTTCTGATCAATAATGAGTCTTGTCTGGAGTTGGATTGGCAAAAACCGGCCTTTTTATCTGGAAGTACCGCTCTTAGCAACATTGCTACCGATATTTTAGGGTATGAAACTGCGCGCAATATCTTACTCCGGCAATTTCAGGTTCAGACCTTGGATGGTTTTGGCCTGAAGGAATATAAAACTGCGGTTAAGGCCGCCGCAGCGGTGGTGGATTTTCTCCAGCATACCCAGAAAAACAGTTTGAAACAGGTAGTAAGCATCAGATTCTATCGCCCCGGACAATACCTGGAACTGGATTATTATACCAGGCGCAATCTGGAATTAACCTCCAGTATGCGGGATAATAAGAGAGAAGGTTCCCTCTTGGGAGTATTGGATTTCTGCTGTACCTCCATGGGGAAGCGACTACTCAGGAAATGGATTGAGCAGCCTTTGAAAAACCCGGCAGAAATTGAAGCCAGGCTGGACGGGGTAGAGGAACTGAAAAACAAGGTTGGATGGAGGGAGGAATTAAAGGAACTGCTGGATCGGGTTTATGATTTGGAGAGAATTGCCGGTAAGATAGGCAGCGAAATGGCCAATGCCCGGGATCTCTTAGCTTTGAAAAACTCCCTTGTGGCTCTTAATGAGCTGTCACCAGACTTTTTGCAAGCCCAGAGTCATTTGCTGCAAGAGATAGCTGCCATGGATAAGCTGCAGGACATTTATGAAATTATAGATAAGAGTATCCATGAGGAGGCTGCTTTGAGCCTGAAGGAAGGTGACATAATAAAAAAGGGGTATCATCCTGAAATAGATGAACTCAGGGACTTGTCCCAAAAGGGAAGCGCCTGGCTGATGGAATTTGAAGCCCGGGAAAAAGAACGTACCGGCATCAAATATCTCAAAGTAGGCTTTAACAAGGTATTCGGCTATTACCTGGAAGTAAGCAAATCCAATCTGGATCGAATTCCAGCAGACTATGTACGCAAACAGACTCTGGTCAATACCGAAAGATTTATCTGTGAAGAGCTAAAGAATTACGAGGATAAAATCCTGGGAGCCAGGGAGAGGTTATATGCCCTGGAATATGAAGTATTTCTGCAGATAAGGAAAAGCCTTTCGGCTCATATAAAACGTATTCTCAAAACAGCCCAGCAGGTGGCAGTCCTGGATGTCCTCTTCAGCCTGGCTCAAGCAGCTTATCTCAACAATTACGTCCGGCCGGAAATAAACAGCAGCCAGGAAATTGAAATCACATCCGGGCGTCATCCGGTAGTAGAAAAAACCCTGGAAGAAACCCGATTTGTCCCCAATGATACTCATATAGGGGGGGATAAAATCTTTGCCATCATAACCGGTCCCAATATGGGGGGGAAAAGCACCTATATGCGACAAGTGGCTTTGCTGGTATTAATGGCCCAGATGGGTAGCTTTGTACCTGCTGCATCAGCCCGAATAGGTATAGTGGACAAGATATTCACCCGGGTGGGGGCCTCGGACGATTTGGCTGCCGGCCAGAGTACCTTTATGGTGGAAATGGTGGAAGTGTCCAATATATTACATAATGCCAGCAAAAACAGCTTGATCATCCTGGACGAGATCGGGCGGGGTACCAGTACCTACGATGGCATGAGTATTGCCCGGGCTGTAAGCGAGTACATATTGGAAGGGATTAAGGCGCGAACCATGTTTGCCACCCATTACCATGAGTTAACCGATTTAAGCGATAAATACTCACAGGTAGTCAATTTGTCGGTTTCGGTTTATGAGAGTGAAGAAACGGTAGTCTTTCTGAAGAAGGTATTACCAGGGAAGGCGGACAAGAGCTATGGTATTCAGGTAGCCAAGCTGGCTGGACTTCCCCAGCCGGTGATTGAACGGGCCCGGGAGATACTCCTGAGCCTTGAAAAGAGCCCGGTCATGCCGGCTGCCCCGGTCTTATCCCAACCATCGCTATTTGCTCCCCAGCATCCGATTCTCAGCGAATTGGAAGAGATGGACCTTAACGGCATTACTCCTTTGGAGGCTATCAACCTTTTGTTTAAATGGAAGCATATTTTAAGCTGAGTACCAGAATAAACCCATTAAGCTTTTATATGAGCTCAGGGAGGATTATGCTGCAATTAATATAGAATTAGGATTAAGAAGCTTATCTTTTGCCAGTGGTGAAAGGTGCTCAGCCTGGGGCTGAGCATTAAAGAATGGAATTTAGTAGTGAAAAGCATGATGAAGGATAATATTATCTAATAGGAGGTGGCAAACATTGTTAATTGGTATTGATGTAGGAGGTACCTTTACCGATGGAGTACTATTTCGAGATGGGCAAATAGTAAAATCGGTTAAAAAGGCAACCCAGGAAGATAACTTGAAAAACAGCCTCTTGCAGGTTCTGGATGAATTGCTGCTAGCCCAGGATAAAGAGCAGATTCAAAGGATAGTCTTGAGCACTACTTTGGTGACCAATCTGCTGGCTACTGGCCGCGGTGAAAAGACCGCTTTGGTCATGTTGCCCGGCTATGGATTGCCTCATGATTCCTATGAGTTAAGCGGGGATATATATTTTATGAAAGGGGCAGTAGATTTTCGAGGTCGGGAAATAGAACCCCTGGATAAAGGGGAAATAACCGAACTGCTGAATTGGATCAAGGATACCGGGGTCAAACGGATCGCTCTGGCTGCCAAATTCGCCAACCGCAACAATGTCCACGAGCAGATGTTAAAGAAGAGGATAATGGAAGAATGTGAAGGGGTTCATGTTTCTATCAGCTCGGAAATTTCAGGCAAACTCAACTTTCCCCGTCGAGCTGCCACCACCTATTTTACGGCTATGACCATAAGTGAATGGAATCGTTTTGTGGATCAAATAGAAGAAGCCCTCAAGCTCAGAGGAATAAAAGCTGAGGTTCAGGTGCTAAAAGCAGATGGAGGTACCATGCCCCTGGCTGCTTCCCGTACCAAGCCCTGCGAAACCGCCTTTTCCGGTCCGGCTGCCAGTACCATGGGGGGATCAGCCCTAACTAGAGATAAACTGAATTCGGTAGTGGTAGATGTGGGAGGCACTACAACTGACCTATCCCTGATTATTTCCGGTGAGCCCCTATATGCCTCCAAAGGTGCGGTTATTGAGAAACAGCTCACCCATGTGAATTCTTTCGCGGTTAGATCCATCCCTTTAGGTGGGGACAGCGTCATTACCGCCCAGGGGGTTCAGCCCTACCGGCTAGGTCCGGCAGCCTGTTTTGGAGGGGAGAAAGCTACCGTAACCGATGCTTTCAATATTCATCTTAATTTGAACTTAGGGAATGTAGCCCAATCTGAAAGCCAATTAAAAGCTATCGCTGAAGAACTGCAGATGGATACCCCTTCCTTGTCAGCCCGGATAGTTGAGGAAGTAAGCCAGAAACTACTGGCAGAAGTCAATGACATGTTCCGGCAATGGGAGAACGAACCAGCCTATAAAGTCTGGGAGGTTATACACCAACGAAAATTCGCCCTGGATCGGGTTATAGGTATTGGAGCGGCAGCTCCTGCGCTAGTACCGGCCCTGGCTGCCTTGATGCAGGTAGAGTCTTTTGTCCATGAGTACTCACCGGTAGCCAATGCCCTAGGGGCAGCAGTGGTTCGGCCTACCTTATCCGTAATGCTGCATGTGGATACCCAGAGCAAAAAATATACCCTGGACCCGGGTGGTATTAGCGGAACCCTGGAAAAAGCCCGCAATTTTCAACTGGACCACGCCAGGGCTATGGCTCGCCAGCACTTGCATATTGTGGGCAAGGAGCTGGGGATGGAGGACTATACTGATGATGCCGATTTCTTCCTGGAAGAGCAATTCAATATGATAAGGGGATGGGATCGAACCGGCAAACTCTTTGAAGTGGGAATACAGGTAGCTCCAGGCTTTATCAAAGAATATGAGGGGGTGAAGATATGAAGCCAACCGGAATATTGTTTTTTCCAGCCTTTGACTGGGCCATTTCTCCCACCCATCCGGAACGGGAAGAAAGGCTATTATACACCAGGGACCAGATATTTGAGGAAGGAATCATGGACCTGCCGCAAATCCGGGAATATAAGCCAGGTCTGGCCAGTTTAAAGGACATTGCCCGGGTGCATTTTTGTGTACCCAATGTAGAAGCGCAGATTACCGAAGCTCATCTGGTCTCTGCCGGCTCGGCCCTGGTTATGGCTGATGCGGTGATGCAAGGTGAGGTTAGGAACGGTTTTGCCATTATCCGCCCCCCGGGACATCATGCCATGACCGTAGCCCATGGCAACCGGGGATTCTGTAATATTAACAATGAAGCTATTATGGTGGAATACCTGCGGCAAAAATACGGCCTCAAACGGATTGCCATTGTGGATACTGATGTTCACCATGGAGATGGAACCCAGGAGATATTCTATCATGATCCCGAAGTGCTCTTTATATCTTTCCACCAGGATGGCAGGACTCTGTACCCTGGCTCCGGCTTTATGGAGGAGGCCGGAGGGCCCTTGGCTTATGGCACCACCATAAATATACCCTTGCTGCCTCGTACTACTGACACCGGCATCCATTATGTCCTGGACCATTTGGTTATGCCCATACTGGAAGAATTCAAACCGGATATAATTATCAATTCAGCCGGTCAGGATAACCATTATAGCGATCCCCTGGCCAATATGGCCTTTTCTGCCCAGGGATATGCCCGTTTGAATGAAACCCTGGCCCCGGATATCGCGGTGTTGGAGGGAGGATACTCGGTGGAATCAGCTCTGCCCTATATAAATATGGGCATTATCATGGCCATGGCCGGGATTGACTATTCCAATTTAAGGGAACCCGATTACAAACCGGGCCGATTGAAAGAACCTGCCAGCAACATGGAACGTATTTACAAGATCGTCGATACCCAGTTGAATACCTTCCGCCGGCGGGAGGAGGTTATTGAAAAAAACCGCCGGAGTGGACAAATGTTCAAAACTTCCCATGAGAGCATTTTTTACGATACCGATTATATTAGTGAGAGCCAGAGAAACGAACTGCGCTTATGCCCGAGCTGCGGCGGGTTTAGAATAATAAACTCTTCCGCCCGGCACCCCAATGGCCGTGAATATAATATAGCCTGCATCCAGCTGCCCATTTACGCTTGCCCGGGTTGCCAGGAGCAGGCCAGGGATGCCTATACTACTATGAACAGCAGTGATATCTATGACCTGGTTTACCTGCAGGACCGGGTTAAAGATGAATATAGAAGCACTGATACCCGCAGCGGGGAGGAAAGGATTCTTTAGTATGACTATCAAGCTGCTGGAAGATGATCTGATAAACAAAATTGCTGCCGGAGAAGTGGTGGAGCGGCCGGCCTCCATAGTCAAGGAACTGGTTGAGAACTCTATTGATGCTAAAGCTAATGACATAAGGGTCAAAATCAGCGGGGGTGGCCGGGAGCGAATTGAGGTAGAGGATAACGGGCAGGGAATAAAATATGAAGAGGTAAATCTGGCCTTTCTTCGGCATGCCACCAGCAAAATCCGGCAAGAAGCGGACTTGCAGCGTATTTTAAGCCTGGGATTTCGGGGCGAAGCTCTGCCCAGCATAGCTTCGGTTTCCCGGGTTGATCTGTATAGCCAATCAGCCGGAGAAAAGGGAGTGCATGTGAGCCTGGAGGGAGGGCAGGTGCTACAGCAGGAAATATATCCTTCAGCTCCAGGAACCAGAATAGTAGTAAAGGATCTGTTTTTTAACACCCCGGCCCGGCAGAAATTCTTAAAGAGCCCGGTTACCGAATCCAATTATATTTACGAACTGATGTGCAAATATGCTCTGTCCCGGCCTGATATTTCCTTTTCCTACAGCAGTGAGAGGAAGAACTATTTTAAGACCCCAGGCCAGGATTCCCTTTTGGATACCATAATGAGCATATACGGTAAAGACTTTACCGATCAATTAATGGAAGTATACTATAAAGGTCAGGATTACCTGATTAAGGGCTTTATTTCCCAACCCGAAATGAAGAGAAGCAATCGCAAAAACCAGCTGATCTTTATTAACCGGCGGCCCATAAGTAGTCCGGTAATTTACCGGGCCATAGACCAGGCTTATCAAGGCCGCTTGCTCTCCCGGGAACACCCGGTAGTTATCCTGTCTATCGACCTGGATCCGGCCCAGGTGGATGTTAATGTCCACCCTCAGAAAAGCCAGGTTCGCTTTCAGGATGAACAAGGGGTTTTTCGGGTAGTGCTGGATGTACTGAGATCTAGATTGGAAAATAGCCATTGGGGAGTGAAATTAAACTATTTTCAAGGGGATAAGTTGCCCCCTCTCTCCATTCAGGAAAATAAAATATTGGAATATGAAAAGCGGCCAGAACAAGGAGCAATCTTCAAGCAATACGAAAAACCACCCTGGGCCGAGCAAGACCGGGAATCCAAGGACTTGCTTCCTTCTCCAGATACTATTATCCCCGAACTGGAAGAAGAGAGCGGGGAAGATACAAAGATTATCGGGCAGGCCTTTGATTCCTATATTCTGCTGCAAAAGGACAATTCCCTGTGGATCGCGGATCAGCATGCGGCCCATGAAAGAGTGATATACAATCAACTGCGGGATAGTATAAAGGATCAGAGGGCACAGGTGCAGGATCTGATTATTCCCATTACCCTGGAACTTTCCAGCAAGGAAATGGATATCCTGCAGCAGTACCTGGAATCATTTCAGAGCCTGGGCTTTGAACTGCAGGTAATCGGTCCCAACTCCATTGCCTTGCGGGGAGTTCCTCAGGAAGCTTGGGGACGGGAAAAGGAAATATTATATGGTATTTTGGATGAACTGCTGACTAATAAAGGGGTTCCTGATTTATATGGTCCAGCCTTGAATGTTATCTCCTGCAAGCAGGCGGTAAAAGCAGGTACCCGCTTAAGCACCCCGGAAATGGCAAAAATAATCAGTAGTCTCCTGGCTCTGGATGATTACGGGCATTGTCCCCATGGGCGGCCTACCATCATTAGATTATCTTATGAAGATCTGGAACGTATGTTTAAGAGGAGATAGAATGAAAATCGTGGCCACTACTACCCAGTCTGGGAATGGTATAGATTCCAGTTTCCAGCAATTCCTCAATGAGAGTGATATAGAATATGTACCCCGGCAGCGCAAAAGCCTGGAGCGAATACAAAGGGAAAACCAGGCCCAGGGGGTTATAGTCTGGGAAAGATCCGGTCCGGTGCTCTATTGGCCCGGTAGCAAATTCTTTTTCCATCCCAGTATGGCTAAAGTTAGAATTGCTCTTTACCGGAAAAAGGGGCAGGTGGATCCTCTGATAGAGGTATGCGACTTGAAAGAGGATGACCGTTTTCTGGATTGTACTTTGGGTTTAGGGGCTGATGCCATAGTGGCTTCCTATTTTACCCCCCTGGGACAGGTAGTGGGCTTGGAATCATCCTTGCCCATTAGCCAGGTGGTAAAATGGGGTATGCAGCTCTATCAATCGGAGATGCTCTGGCTGCAGGAAGCCATCAAGAGAATAAAGGTGATAAATTGCGAGCACCAGAGCTATTTGAAGCAATTAGAGGATAAATCCTTTGATGTGGTCTATTTTGACCCTATGTTCAGAGATCCCCTTTTAAAAAGCCAGGCCTTATCTCCTTTAAGGAAAGTGGCCAATCACCAACCCCTGGAACTGGAGACCATACAGCAAGCCTGCCGGGTAGCAAGAAAAAGGGTGGTAATAAAAGAAAGAAGAGACGGCAGCGAATTTAGCAGGCTTCATTGCCAGGAGGTCATAGGCAGCCCTAATAATAAAATCGCTTTCGGGGTAATCCATCTGTAGGGGCTAGCTTTGCTGGCCCGCCTGAGCTAAAGCCTAAAATAGCATCGCAAGCTGTAGGGGCTAGCTCTGCTGGCCCGCCGGTCAATTCACCGGAATTATCGTTGCAAACACGGCGGGCGGTCAAAGACCGCCCCTACATAGCTCGTCGTAGATCCATATTAACGTTGTAAGCCTGTAGGGGCTAGCTGTGCTGGCCCGCCGTGATTGGCAATTATTAGACTGAACCCCCATGATAGGGGAATACTAACTAATATGAAAGTTTTTACAAAGCAATGGTAAGGATGAATGATAATGCTTAAATTGGCAGCCATCGTGGGGCCTACCGCCTCCGGCAAAACTTCATTGGCCATAGAAATAGCCCAAAGATTAAATGGGGAAATTATAAGCTGCGATTCCATGCAGGTATACCGGGGAATGGATATCGGTACTGCCAAAGCAACTGCCGAAGAACGCAAGCTAGTGCCTCATCATCTACTAGATGTAGTGGATATTGATCAGGATTTCAATGTAGCCCAGTACCAGCGTCTGGCTCAGCAGGCCATTGTAGATATTAATGCACGGGGCAAGCTGCCACTTTTAGTGGGAGGAACCGGATTATACTATCAGGCGGTAGTGGATAATTATCATTTTTTCCCCCTGGAATCCAAAGCATCCGTACTGAAGAAATGGGAAAACATAATAGATGAATATGGTCTTGACCATGCTTACAACTTTCTTAAGGAAGTTGATTATCCCTACAGCCAAGTGATCAGCTGCAATGATCGCAAACGAATTGTTAGAGCACTGGAGGTTTATGAATTAACCGGCCAGGCCTTTTCCGCCTTTCAGGGGCGGGACCGCCATACTTATAATCTGGCCTCTGTGGGCTTATACCTGCAACGACCACAACTATATGAACGCATTGAA
Organism: Syntrophomonadaceae bacterium; assembly: GCA_012520725.1. GTDB lineage: Bacteria > Bacillota > Syntrophomonadia > Syntrophomonadales > Syntrophomonadaceae > JAAYJK01. The sequence goes on from JAAYNQ010000036.1 coordinate 19,386, forward strand.
CAAAGGGTAGAGCAGATGATAGAGCAGGGTCTTATCCAGGAAGTATTAGCTTTAAGATATAGAAGAAACTATCAAGACCGGCTTAATTCCATGCAGGCTCTGGGTTATAAGCAGGTTATAGCCTATCTGGACGGCTTTATTGACCGGGAGGGCATGATTGAAGAGATTAAAAGGCAGACCCGCCGCTTTGCCAAAAGGCAGCTGACCTGGTTTAAAAAGGACAAAAGGATCTACTGGGTAGAGGTAGGGCATTCCTGCCAAAAAGAAATAATAATAGAAAAAATAGTATCTTATATTGAAGGACAGCTCTACAGAGTGTAGAATCTAATATTAGAGATAGAAATATGAATGGAGGTCTGGAGTTATGAATAAAAACCAGATTAACCTGCAGGACGCCTTCCTCAACCTGGTAAGAAAGGAGAAGGCCCCGGTTACAGTTTTCCTGATCAACGGATTTCAGATAAAGGGAATTGTCAAAGGCTTTGATAATTTTACCGTTATCGTAGAAATAGATGGTAAACAACAGCTGATTTACAAACATGCCATATCAACTGTGGCTCCGGTACGCCCCATCGGTATGATCAATATCGATCCCAAGAGTGAGGATTAGTTAATACATCAAGTTGAATATTTCGTATACAATAAGAACCCCGTAGGCCGAACGGGGTTTTTATTTGTGGAGCTTTACTGCCCCCTGTATTATAGTAGGGGCTAGCTGCGCTGGCCCGCCGTAATGAGTAGACGAGAAATCATCGGTGTAGGTATGTAGGGGCTAGCTGCGCTGGCCCGCCGGTCTATTCACCGGAAATACCGTTGCAAACACGGCGGGCGGTCAAAGACCGCCCCTACATAGCCCGCCGGTCTATTCACCGGAAATATCGTTACAAACGCAAAGGGCGGTCAAAGACCGCCCTTACAATCCTTTAAATGTTGATCTTGGCCCGTTCCCGCATGAAAGCAATCTGCTGGTCGATGTCGCCTTGGATTTCGGCTATGCGTTGGGAAGCGTCAGAACCCTGGAGCAGACGCTTGAAGCGTCCTTGCTTCATAAGGTATTCATCCACCGGTTCTGCCGCTTTCTTGCCGCTGATAATATTGGAACTGGGGCTGTTAAAGCTAATCTTACCGTTTTCTGCTTCCCACAACAACCAGGCACCGCTGCGTACCGCCATACGACTCAGCTGTACTGTTTCTGCCATATCAAACTGCCAGCCCAAATAGCAGGGAGCCAGTATTTCAATGTATTTCATACCTGGAGTGTTTTTGGCTTTTACTACCTTGTCGTACAAATCTCCCGGATAAGCTACGGTGGCGGTAGCCACATAAGGGATATTGTGCTCCAGCATCAGCAAGGCCATATTTTTCTTGGGCTGGCGCTTGCCGCTGGGAGTGGTGGTAGTATAAGTACCCCGGGGGGTAGCCCCACTGCGTTGTACCCCGGTATTGCTGTAGGCTTCGTTATTATAACAAAAGTGAATTATGTTATCGTTGCGCTCTGCTGCGGCTGATAAGGCCTGGAAGCCTATGTCATAGGTACCGCCGTCCCCCACCCAGGAAAATACAGTGGGAAGCTCACCTTCCAGGCGGCCCTTTTCCTTCATTATCTCCAAGGCATGGGTAATACCGGAAGCCGAAGAACCGGCAGAGGCAAAGGTAATATTTATGCAAGGCCAGTTGTAGCCCAGTTTGGGGGTCATGCCCATGCTGGCTACCGAGCAGGAGGGGGTCAGCAGCATGATGGCGTTGGTACCCAAAGCCTTGCCCACTATGCGTAAAGCCATGGTGGCGGGGCAGCCTCCACAGGCTCCGTTGCCGCTTAAAACCTGCTCAATATCCGGTAATTTCTTAATACTGGTAGCCATATCTTATCCATTCCTTTCCTGGTCTATCTTTTATTCATCCATCATGGCAAGAATCTGTTCGGCCATGAAGCGCCGGGTCAGATCTATGCCGCCAATGCCGATTACCCGGTTTTTAACCGTGATATCATGGCGCCGGCCAAATAGCACGCTTTTCAGTTCCGAGGCTAAAATGCCGCCGGGGTGGCCAAAATTGTAATTGCGGTCCAGCACCATCACCTGTGCATTTTGCGGCAGTGCATTGATGATATCCTCGGCCGGGAAGGGCAGGTAAAGGCGTGGCCGCAGGAGACCGGCCTTGATACCCTGATCGCGAAGGATATCGACGGAAAGCCGCAATTCTGCTGCCATACTATTGACCGCAAAAGCTACTACCTCGGCATCTTCCAAGCGATAAGTATCGATGGTGTCCCCATCCCACATACCTGTGATCTCTTTATACTCCTGAGCTGCCTGCTTTACCAGCGGGATGGAGGCCCTGATATCGTCAGATAGCATCTGGCGGAAAGGAGCGTATTCAGACGCCATAGTCACATTGCTGAAGGAAGAAGGATTTTGGGGATCCAACCGCCATTCCGGTTCATGGGGAGGCAGGAAACGATCAATATCCTCCTGGGGAGGCAGGGTGAGGGGCATCAGACAATGGGAGATGGCAAAGCCATCAAAGTTTACCATAACCGGGATGTTAATCTGTTCTGCCACTCTAAAAGCCTGTAAAATGGTGTTGAATACCTCCTGATTGGAAGAGCAATGGTATTGTATCCAGCCGGTATCCCGCTGGGAGAATGAATCCTGGTGATCAGCCCACAGGGTCCAGGGGGCAAAAATACCCCGGTTAACGTTACACATTACCACCGGCAAACGTCCACCTGATGCCATATGTAGAACCTCATGCATATAAAGCAGGCCGTTGGCTGAGGTAGCTGTGAAAACCCGGGCTCCGGCGGCGGAAGCGGCTACGGCAGCGGCCAAAACACTATGTTCGCCTTCTACCGGAATAAAGCGGGCATTCATCTCGCCGCTTTCTACCATGGCAGCAATCGCTTCCATAATGCTGGTTTGGGGAGTAATAGGATAGCCGGGAATTACGTCTACCCGGGCGCATTTTGCGGCCAGTGCGGCGGCATGAGTACCGGTATTCATTATAACTTGTGCTGCTTTCATGCTACTCCTCCTCCTCATTAACCATGCTGATAGCCCCGGTGGGGCATTCTTCTGCGCAAACGCCGCAGCCTTTGCAGTAAGTATAATCAATAGTTATTTCAATGCGGTCTATGACTGCTTCTGGGCAGTAGACCCAGCAGAATTGGCATTTATTGCATAAGTTATGGTCAACCACCGGACGGTGGGTGCGCCAGGATCCCGTATCACCGCCGGATCCTTTCATGGGCCAGGAAATAGGCCGGTAGGCTTTTGTAACTGACTTCATTTACTTTCCATTCCTTTCGCTAATTCCAATTTTCTGGCACAATCTGAATAATTCGATTACGCCGTTTAAACATAGGAAGAAACTGCCAGGCAGTCTCTTCCCATGCTACAAAAAGGTGGTGGTATTAACCGCCACCAGTTTTCTTAATGATAATCCTTTAAAACTGCGGAGGACATAATTGTACTTCATGGTAAGCCTTACCGGCAGCTCCCAGATTACGCTTACCGTTATTTCCCGGCCATTTATTGAGTATGGTTTGTTCCATGATATTTTGCGGGATGTTTAGAACCTTGCAAACCGCTCCAAATAATGGAATATTAATAGTAGGTCCATCGGCTGAGAAAAGTCCGGCATCACGAGCAATGGCGTCAGCATCCACCTGCCAGGTAGGGTGATTCGATACCGAAATGGCTTGGGGAGAATTAACGATTACAGTTCCAACGTTATTAATGCCTTCATTGACTGCTGCCTGGGTTAGCTTTTCGCTCATCACTACCAAATAATCCGGCAATTCGCATTGGCTGTGGGCATGAATAGTAGTGGGAGAAATTCGCACTGCTGCCCGCACTGGTGCTCCGCGCCGTTCTACTCCGAAGAAAGGCAAGGCCTGCCCTTGCTGACCGTTTTCTAATGCTGCCTGGGCTAACAAGTGGGCCAAGGTAACCGACCCCTGTCCGCCAAAGCCATTAATGCGTAATTCTAACATATTATTCCTCCATTCTATGTGATGCCGGAGATATCCTGTGGAAACACTTGTCATCTTCCTGGCATATCTTTGGCTTGCCTAATATTCTGCTTGCTAAGTGTCCTGGTGGTCAGACCACTTACATTATAAAATTTATTCTCTTCATAAAGCAATATTCCTTCTAAATTTTTAAAATAAGTTTAAAATTGTTTTTACTGATCCGGAGCCAAAAACACGGCCAGATTACTTTGGATGATGCAAGAGTGTATTTTGCAGCATGGTAGCAAGAATTAGACCTGATACTCAAAATGATTGACACTGATAGGGAGTTCTAATATCATAAGCAATACTTATATAAGGTAATTATTTGGGGAGATAGCATCATCCCAGAATATTATGCTTGGAGTGGAGTTCAGCCAGCACTGGATGGAAGTGCAGTTAATAAATATATCCTGAAAATAATAGAACGGGTAATATGAGAAACAAGTATTACTTGCAGGAGGAGGAAGCATGAACAGAAGGCTTAAATGGATAGTTATCGCTTTAATACTGGTATTTCTAGGAGTAATGATATATAAATATTATTTGGCTGCTCCTGCACCACAGCAGGAGATAGATTCCAATGTCTTATCTGCCGAGCAGGAAATAAATAGTGGGTTGGAAAACAAGGAGAGTATGTGGATATTGTTTGTCTCTGCCAGCTGTGAGCCCTGTGCCGAGATGCATGAAATATTCAAGCAGTTAAAACCAAAATATTCAGGAAAAGTGAAGTTTATAGAAGTTGACGTTAATGATAGAGCCAATTTTAAGCTAGTGCAGCAATATAAATTACAGTATGTCCCCACCACCTTTATCGTGGATAGTCAGGGGAATACATCCTATCATAATGTAGGGGTAATAGCGCTGGATAGGCTACAGGCCGAGCTGGACCGGGTGGTGAGGCAGTAATGGAAGCCTGGCTTAACCAGGTGGCACCGCAATTATTAAAAGATATTTCAATATACGCTTATGGACTGGTTTTCTTGGCCGGGCTGGTCAGCAGTATTGGTCCCTGTAATATTACCATGGTCCCGATAATAGTAGCCCACGTAGCCGGGAAAGAAGCTACCCGTCGGAGAAGCTTTGCCATATCCATGGCCTTTATGCTGGGTACCGCCACCACCTTTATGCTCTTGGGTATATTTATTGCCGTGGTAGGGGGTATCTTCGGAACCAGCAGGAGCATCATATATTATTTAGTGGCCAGTGTTTGTGTAATAATCGGTTTAAATCTCTTAGGAATACTCAGGTTAAACATTAACTTTGGTGGTAATCTTCTTAATCGTACGGCTAATCTAAGCGGGTTAGGCGGCAGTTATTTACTGGGCCTGACTATGGGGCTGGTAGGTTCACAGTGCGGCACCCCAATGCTCCTGGTGATTTTATCCCTGGCCTTGGCCAGCGGAAAATGGCTATATGGTGCCAGCTTACTCTTTGTATATGCATTGGGGCGTGGAGTGCCAGTAGTATTAGCAGGAACATTTACCGGCATACTGAGCCGTATGCAGCTTTTCGCAGCTACGAGCCAGGCCCTGGAAAGAGTAGCCGGTTTAATAATTATCCTGGTGGGAGGGTATTTTTTCTGGATAGCCTGAATCTTTCATAACAATAACCAAAGAAGGGGAGATCATAGTTGGATATTGGTGTGATCGGTGGAGCAGATGGGCCAACCTGTATTGTTATAAGCTCCAGTACTGATTGGTGTACTGTTGCCGCCATAGCAATTATATTTATTGCAGGTATTATTATTTGGAATATTGGAAAGGGAAGAAGTAAATCGGGCCGATCTTAAGAAGATGGCCAAATACCAGTAACCTGCCTTGTAATAAAACAGGTGACAGAGGAGTGCCAGGCAGATGAAGAAGTATATTGAAAAGGTTTATCTCCGGGAATACCCCGGGGCAGATTCATACCTATACCGGCTTCCGGTAGTTAAAAACCTTTGGAAAATTGGGGGATTGGATTTCACCAGTAGTGTAATTATTTTTGTCGGAGAGAATGGCACCGGCAAGTCTACCTTACTGGAAGCTATGGCCATTGCCCTGGGATTTAACCCGGAAGGCGGCAGTAGAAATTTTCATTTTGCCACCAAGGATACCCACTCCGATCTGAATGAGTATCTGCGAATTAGTCGCAGCAATTATTTCCAAGATGGTTTTTTCCTGCGTTCAGAAAGCTTATACAATATCTCATCATATATTGATGATAGAGATCCTGAAATCATATACAGTTACGGCGGCAAATCCCTTCATCATCAATCCCATGGTGAAAGTGTATTGACATTGGTTCAAAATCGCTTTGGAGGAAACGGCTTATATATTTTGGATGAACCCGAGGCGGCACTTTCCCCCTCCAGGCAGCTAACACTAATGGTGGAAATGAATCATTTGGTGAAAAACAACTCCCAATTCATTATGGCCACCCATTCTCCCATTTTAATATGTTATCCCGGAGCACAGCTGGTTGAACTTACCGAGGACGGAATTAATACGCTTGAGTATCAAGAAACAGAGCACTTCAAGCTCACTAAGCAATTCTTAAATAACCCGGAACAAATGCTAAGGTATTTGTTGCAGGATTGATTTAGGGGCCAGTCTCTGCTTGCCAATGGTCCTTCTTATCCTGCTCCTATGGCTCCACCTGCTTCGGAATAAGATATAATTCTCCTCGCCTGATGCTATATATTAGAAGTAAAACTTATCCAGCTAACAACAATAGTGGTATTATACTGTAAGCAGGCCTTTTTCCCATGCGTAAAACAGGTAAGTATTATTATGAGAGGCAGGTTGATATTATGAAAAAGCTGATGATTTGTCTTTTAGTTGGGGTATTGATGCTCTGTCCTCTGGTAGCAATGGCCAGCCCAGGTTCTGATGGAGTTTTTGTTGATGTCCAGGGGCATTGGGCCGAAACGGTAATTGAAAATGCTTATAAAAGCGGTTTGATGATGGGTATGGGGGTAAATGAATCCGGCTTTAAGATCTTTGCTCCCGAAGAAGCGGTAAACCGCTACCAATTGGCCGTAGTCCTGGATCGGGTTTTTGACTTGGATTATGGGAACCTGCGCTTTATTAAAGAACCGGTGGCCAGCGATTACTATTATGACCTGGAAAATGACGCCTGGTATAGTGAAGCCGTGACCATGGGAACTATTAATCACCTTTTTAATCGGATGGATGAGTTTGCCGGAGGAGAGCAAGTTAGCAGAATAGAGGTTGCCCTTAGTATTTACCGGGGATTTATGGCCAAGGGTATAAGTGTTCCTATGATAATGCTGATGCCCCTTTATGATGATACGGAAGGCCTGTCCCAGGAAGAAAGCAATGCTATGGTGTTTGTAAGCAATACCGGTATTATGCAGGGAAATAACCAGCTCTTCCGCCCTCATGATCCCATTAAACGAGCTGAACTGGCCAAGGTGTTAAGCAAATGTGCGGAATTGATAGAGATGAACCCGCCTGAGTCTCTACCAATAGCTGATATTAAAGTGGAGATTAAAGAAGTCCAAAGTGAATCCCCATTAATAAATGTCGATCTTAATATTCCGGTAATCAGCGGTATGTCTGATCAAGGAATACAGAAGCAGCTTAACCAATTGCTGGAGCAGGATGCTTTGGAGCGTAAGGCAGCAATGATAGCTCAAGCTGAAGAGGATTCGGATTTTATCCTCAGTGAACCTTATCATAGCTATGAATTAGTAAGTAGGTTTTATCAATATTATTTAAGCAATGATGTCTTGAGCTTATATGTGGACTATTATTCCTATACCGGTGGTGCTCACGGCATGACGGAAAGGATAGCCTATAATTTTGATCTGAAAAATGGAGAAGAGCTGGATTTAAGTGACTTGTTTGCACCGGAAAGCGATTACCAGGAAATGATTAATGAGATAGTGCAGGCAGAAATAGACCGCAACCCTCAAATATATTTTGAAGGAGAATGGGGTTTTAAAGGAATAAAGGAAGATCAGGGCTTTTACCTGGAAAACGGAAATCTGATAGTATATTTTCTGCAATATGAGATTGCTCCTTATGCAGCTGGGATAAGAACCTTTGCCATACCCATGGCTTCTACTTTTTAATTCGGCCCTTTAGCCATTAAGGGTACTTGGCCTGTGAAGAATATCGCTACTGTCTAGTTTCTTACATAGCAGATATATAAAAATAAAAAAGTTAATATACTATCCTTGATGCTGTACGCTATCATAATATTATATTTCTCCAGTTGAAGCGGCCACAAGATTTACTGTGGCCGTTTTCATTTTAAAAGAAAGGGCGGGGAAACCCAGGGATTTATTTAGAAGGATAAAAGCATTTCTATTTTCGCATTAACCATTATAAGGCATAATTTCCTCTATCCTTGCGTACATTATGTACATAATATACAATGGGGGTGAGGATGGTGATCTTTATGGATATGATGCAGGCAACTAATGTTAGAAAAAATTTTTCATCGGTTATAGACACAGCGGTTAGAGATAGGCCGGTTATGTTTAAGCGCAATAGAGATTATCTTATGTTACTATCGAATACTCAGGTTTTAAGTCTATTACGAGAGTATACTTTTAAAGCCCAATATATTGCTGAAGAAGACGAGACAATAACCGCTGTATTAGATGGTTTTGATCTTGTGGTTAATGCTGCAGATCAGGAACAGGCAAGAAATATGCTTGCAGTTGAGCTTGTTGATTACGCGAAGGACTACTTTGACCAATTCCAATTATATTATAACTCCCTTAATCGAAAAGAGCATTTTCCCTATATTTTGAGGGTACTGCTTGCTGAAGACTTGGATGAAGTTAAGGAGTTAATTAATGCCTAGCTGGAGAGATCTCAAAAGATTTTGTGAACGAGACGGATGGGAACTGTATAAAACAACAGACCACTGGTATTATCGTAAATATATGCCTGATGGCACATTGAAAAGAACTAAAGTATCAATGGGGACGGGAGAAATAAAAAAGAATCTCTGGAAAGAGATTTTAAATAAACAACTTCAAGTCTCCATAGAGTATTTCAACGATAAAATATAATACGCATTTTTGTTCCGCCTGGGCCAACACCGGTCCAGACAGAACTATTTCCTTGTCTATTTTTTCCTTGCTTACGACATATCTTCTCTATATCTTTATGCTTCCAAGTAAACGTATACTCAATTATAACTCCGGAAAACCAAAAGCTTGTAGAATTTTTCCTTATCACAATAAGGAAATAATGGGATTACGAATACTGCATTTATTTTTGCCGATGCTGCATTTGATAAGCCGATTTATCCACTTGACGGTTCAAAGGCAAGGTGCTACCATGTACCTACCGACCGGTAGGTAGGAGGGGAAAAGTTGATGAAATCTACCCGGAGCCGCTTAAAAGAAACAGCCTTTTCGCTATTTGCCGCTTATGGATATGAGTCAACCACCATGAGCCAAATCGCAAATGCAATAGGCATCAAGAAACCGACTCTATATTCATACTATGAATCCAAGGAAGAATTATTTTTGTCTGTCTTTGCAGAAGTAGCAGAAGAATATCGTCAATATATGGAACAGATCTTGGAAGAAGCACAACAGATGGAAAGCACTAAAGATCAACTTTACCACATCTTCCAAAGATATATTACCTATTTTGCTCAAAACCCTGAGCTATCAGCTTTTTGGAATCGCATCCTTATTTTCCCTCCAGCATCTCTTAAAGACAAATTGTTTACCCAAATTAGTAATTTGGAAGCTAGCCTGTATGAAAAAGTAGCCGAAATTATCCGAGCTGGCCTGGACCGCGGAGATCTACGTCATAGTGTTGTATTAGATACACTATTTACGTTTTACTGTTTCAGAGAAGGCTTATTATTGGCGATATTGTTGAATCCTGATTTAGAACCACGCAAGATTGAAGTGGTTTGGGAAAATATCTGGTATGGAATTGGAAATCATGGGGGGATTGAAAATGAAAAGTAAAAGAGTGCTCAGAGTTATCGAATGTAAAGGGACTCCGTATGAAATCGGTCAACAATATGGTGAAGGTTGCCGTGATAGTATCCTTAAATCCATGGAAATCAATTTTGGAATATTAACCTCCGGTTACAAAATAAGCCAAGATGAACTTATTAACAGTGCCAAAAAATATCTACCTTTGGTGAGAATCTTTGATCCTGAGTTGATTGAAATGATCAAGGGTCAGGCTGAAGGAGCTGGCATTAGCTTTGATCAGGCTTTTGCTTTACGCTGTACCCTGGAACTCGGTCCATATTATCCCAGGCTTTCCGGATTGTGCACATCCTTTGCTGCTCGTGGGAAGGCTACCCGGGAAAGCAAAACTATTCTAGGTCAGAATATCGACTGGTACCCAGGATTCCCCATTGATCTGCTAAAAGTTGTTCATGAGGATGGATTGACTCAACTGACCATTTCTTTAGGTGGTTTTGCCGAGTATACTTTAAATTCGGCAGGATTGGGAATATGTGCAAATTCGACCTTAACTCCTGCTGAAAATTTTCAATTAAATATTCCAGTAGCCTGTTACTTGCCTAAAACCATGCGGCAGAAGAACATTGGAGATGCTCTAGGTGTATTGTGCCAAGCTGCTCGGGGTGTTGGCTATTACCACCTGGCCAGTGCGGAAGGTGATATAGTTGGTATTGAGAGTGTGTTCGATGACTTCAATATTATTTACCCCGAACAGGATATATTGGTACACTCCAATCATTATGTAACTGATCGTTTTAAGAAAGGAGACCAGGCTTACATGGGGATAGCAGACAGCTACCTTCGTTTAGACAGAATAAAGCGCCTCATGGAGATGGAATACGGTGACCTTAGCGTGGAAAAAATGATGGCGATCTTAACAGATCACAATGACTATCCGCTCTCAATCTGCCGCCATTATGACCCGGAAACCCCTAGACTGTTTAATGCTGAGACCCTGGTATCATTTATAATGCTTCCGGAAGAACAACGGATGTTTATATCATATGGACCTCCCTGCCAGAACGAGTACATAGAGTACAGACTATAACCTGCATTCAAAAAATCGGTATTTTTATATAGGTTAAAGATTATTGAATGGCTATTATTCTGCCGATCCATGTTTCACTGCTATCCTTAATATCTCATTAGGCAATCCTGGCCCAACATTGCCAGTGTGTTTCGAATGAATAGTAGTAGTTCTTATTTTTCCGTCTGGGCCAACACCGGTCCAGACAGAACTCTTACCTTGTTTTTCCATACCTGGCTTTCGACATATCTTTTCCATATCTTTCCAAGTAAACGTATAACCCATTATGACTGCGAAAAACCAAAAAGCCTGTCAGCCCCTCCAAGGAGGATATAACAGAAAAAACCAGAATAGTAGATATATATGCCAAATTATAGCATATGTGGATTGTTCATTTGTTGGGGCCAGCCTTTAAAGAGTGGGGAGTGGAACATTATATATGAGGATAGTATTTGGCATGTATCTTGATGGTGTGCCATGGAGCAAGCAAATCGCATCTATAGGCGAGGTGCGGACCGGGCCTTTGGGGTTTTTATCAATCCTTGAGACCCGCTTGGGCCTTTCCGGTTTGTCTGTACACCCTGTGCATCGTATTGATGAATACATGAAGCGTATGAAGCATATTGATAGTGATACTGCCTGGTTTCACAACTCATTGGCAGATGATCCATGGTCAACAGCCAGGCAGATGCTGCTGTGGCGTGATGAACTGATTGAGGCTGGTTGGCGGGGGGACATGAATACAGTTGGATCTTGTCGCCTGCAGGCTCTCACAGAAATCGAAAAGCTCGATCTGCCTCTTTCGCCAGGTTATGCTGAAAGACTGCGCCAGGTGATCAGACATTTAGAAAAGGGTAAGAAGGTAAGTATTGCCAGTATTCGTCTAGTTGAACCATTGGAATTGCTGCCACCGGTCTGGCGTGATTTAATGGGACTGTTACCTAAACAGGGCATTTTGGTGCAACAATTGCCCAAACCAAGCGGTAGTAAACAAAGGAATAACCTGGCTGCGATTCAGAACACATTGCTGGGAAATACAGGGCATGATTTCTTGTCACTCCATGATGATTCGCTGGTTCTTCTGGAAGCCGACAATGAATGGCAGGCTGCTGAGCATCTGGCTTTATGGTTGGCGGCTGCTCCGGATTCTAATGAGCAGGTAACGATTATCTGCGGCAGCGATACCAGTATCCTGGATCAGGCTTTAAAACGACATGGATTGCCTTGCATGGGCCGGGCTGAAATTTCCCGCTGGCGAGAGATACAACAGATTTTACCTCTGATGCTGGCTAATGCCTGGAAACCGGTAGATATTTACCTGTTGGTGGAAATGCTGTCTTTGACCATTGCTCCTTTCCCACGGTTCGTTTGCCAAAGTCTCTTGAGAGCTATCGCCCAGGAACCAGGTGTGGGCGGCAGAGCATGGGAGGCGGCTCTTCTTGAGATTGAAAATGCTTACCGGGAAAGATTGGAGACTAAAGGTGATCGACTGAGCACCGATAAAGCACGCCAATATGTGCAGCAAATACAAGCGGTACTGGTGGATGAAAGATTTGACCCGCTGGATGGAATTCCTGAAGATATGCTGCGGGACCGTTGCCAGAAGGTCATAAACTTGCTGGGATGGAGGCTCGAAACCGAGCCCATGCTGATTGAAATCATTAGACAGACCCGGGAAATTCAAGCAATCGCCTCAGGTAAAGGCAGAGTATCCCGGGTTACTCTGGAAAGAATGCTGGACACGGTGATAGGTGAGGGAAGCAAGAACCTGAATATTTGTGAAGAATCTGCCTCCTGGCATGTGGTAGATCATCCGGGTCAGCTTATTGATCCCTGCCGAGAGCTTATATGGTGGGGGTTTCAGGATCCCATGATAGGTCCGCCCACATATTGGAGCAAACAGGAACGGACCGAGCTTGAGGTAGCTGGCGTATTTATCGAAGAATCAAAGTGTTTTCGCAACCGGGAAGCCAACGCCTGGCAACAGGCCTTTATAAATGCTGAGGAAAGGTTCATTGCCATACATATTGCCCGAACGGACGGAGTGTCAGCCAGTCATCATCCTTATTGGGATACCATTCATCAGGTTGTGAGCCAAACCGGGAAGGGGTATTCAGAGGAAGAAGCAAGGAAGATGCTGATCAGGAAATGTAAGGAATTTAACCATCAGGATAATTGGGCTTTTGCCGGACGCAACTATACCCTTAAGAAAGTGGAGGCAGAAGTACCGATGCAATTGGTATCTGTTTATCCTGTTACCCCAAAGCTCATCAGACCGCAGGGCAAGTTGTCATATAGTGAGATTAGTTCTTTAATCGCCTGCCCTATGAAATGGGCTTTACAGTATTATGCCCGCCTGGCTTTGCCCAAAAGCCAAATCATCCCCAGCGGCAACCAGATGTTGGGGACACTCTGCCATAGGATCGTGGAGGAGTTATACGCTGTCCAGGATCATTGGGAGCCTGATGCGGCCGCAGCAAAGGCCGAGCACCTGTATGAACAATTGCTGCCTTCCATGGCCTCGGAACTGTTGATGGAAGGAAGAATGGTCGAGAACAGTCGTTACCAAGAGGCGATTGTCCGAGCCATATATATTCTGGTCGAAGCAATAAACAAGTATGGCCTGACAGTAGAAGCCACCGAAGCTCCATTAAAGGGTGAAATCAATGGTATACCGGTGATCGGCTATGCAGATTTGCTTTTGCGGGACAATGGGGGGCAGGCCTTTGTGCTGGATATGAAATGGTCCACTTTTGCCAAATATAAACGGCAGGAGGTTGAAGAGGGCAGTGCCCTGCAGCTGGCGACCTATGCCTGGATGTTAAGAAGCACTGATGTGGCCAAAGATATTCATGCTGGCTACTTTATGCTGGCTCAAGGCCAGTTTATCAGTGACAGTTCACTCCTGGGCAATAATGCGGTGATATCTGCAAGAACCCTGGAGAAGACTTGGGACATGGCGGTGGCCAGCATAAACGAAGTCTTAAACGATCTCGATCAGGGTTTGCTGAAAGCCCATGGAATAGAGGAATTGATGCAAATAAATAATGGCGAGACCCTTGATAAGATACAGGCACAACGCAAAGAACAATACCTGGCCAAGGAGATGCTTTATCAAAGTCCATCATGCCAGTATTGTGATTTTGGCAGATTGTGCGGTTGGTCAGGAGGCAGTAAATGAAAAATATTGAACTGATCAATGCCAGTGCTGGTTCAGGTAAGACTTTCAATCTGACCCGAATCATTGTGGAGGCTTTAAAAAGTGGGATAAAACCAGAAGAGCTTATGGCCACCACATTTACCAATAAAGCAGCAGATGAACTGCGGGAGCGGATTCGCGTAGAACTACTGAAAAACAAGCAAGTCGAAGAGGCCGGACATATTTATGACGGTTTCATTGGAACCGTCAACAGCATATGTGCCCGGCTGCTGAGAGAATATGCGTTGGATGCAGGCCTATCGCCTGCTATAGATGTAATGCCTGAAAATGACGGCGATCGGATATTTAATATCGCCATAGACAGCGCCATAGTAGGATATGCCCGTAGCATGGAAGCATCCGCACGACGTCTGGCCCTGGATGGACGGGGTACCAGGTTCAGTAAAAATGATTGGCG
>JAAYNQ010000037.1 GCA_012520725.1 Syntrophomonadaceae bacterium
AATAGGCTTGGGGCTTATCTTGTTCTTAAGGAGGGTATCAATATGAAGGGTAAGCTAGCCCTGGAAGACATTAAGCAAGAAGTAGCATCAATTGCTGGTGAGTATTTTAGAAAAGGATTGAATTGTGCCGAATCAGTGTACCAGGCCTTGCAGAAGGTAGGCCTGGTTGATTTTCCTCCAGATACCGTTGCCATGACCACCGCATTCGGCGGTGGAATAGGTCTATCCGGGGGGGTGTGCGGGGCTTTGGTGGCTTTGACCATGGCAGTAAGCGCTGTTCATGGCAGGAAGTACCCCTGTGCTGAAGAAAACCTGGATGTTATAGACCAACTCTACGGTGATTCCGGCCTTTACCGTTTTTTCAATCAGATCCCCACTGCTTTTGTACAAAGGTTTGGATCCACCGACTGCCGTCAACTAACCCAGGATTATGGAGAATGGTTTCATAGGGAACGTTATCTTAAATGCCGGGCAATAGTTATGGAATCAGCCATAATGGCAGTGGATTTCATAGTACTGGGACCAAAGGAGGGCTATGGTCAGCCCTCTGGCGAGAATATGGCTGGGAAGTCAACAGCCAAGTGAAGATTACCTCCACCAAAGGGACAGCAAAGCCGCGGTAGCACCGAAAGCCCCCGTAAGATAACCAAGCTTCTGCCAAATGCTTTGACTCAGGTTCTTTTGCCCCTCCCAACTGGCATCATATTTGTCCAGACGGCTTTCACAAAGATCTATTCGGTCTCTAAGCCCATTGTAATCCCGGATTAGAGTCTGGATTTTTTCTATCTTAATTGCTACCTCATCGATTTTATCATGGGTCTGATCTATTTTCTCCTGTAATTGCATAATCAGGTTCCACTCTTTGTTATCCTGCAATTTCAATGCTTCTACCCCCTGGAATCTTTTTACAATAGTATATGATTTCCCTTTTATTAAGGGTACCCGAGAAAGTCCAAGCCTACCGGAAAATAAGGCAGTTATTACCGTTACGGCTTAAAGGACAAAAATAATTTTTACGGGTGTAAGAATAAAGTGTATAATCCTGGCGCAATTTATAAGCAAAAGGAGGGCTAGAATATGCGAATAAGTGATAGCAACAAGCTGGTAGCTAGTATAATGGAAGTTAAATCAGGCCAGGATATGACCGAAGTAATCATGGATATTGGCGATCAAGCCGTTACTGCCACCATAAGCTCGTCCGCAGCCAAAGATATGGAATTAAAAAAAGGGGATAAGGTTTTTGCAGTTTTTAATTCTACTGATGTATCACTAATTAAAGGATAGCTTTCAATATCCTCCCACAAAAAAAGAGCCGGCTTATTCAAAAAACAAGCTAGCTCTTTTACTTTGGAGGTCCTGGGTTATACATTCATTACCTCCCTGTATTTATTCTATCACCCTTTTGAAGCTCCGTTATTAGTTCCCAAAAGTTAATATAATAGTTTTCGGGCTACGGCTTTTTTTGCTCGTACTACCCCATCATCCCATGGTTTTCCCTTTGATAGAACTATACTTCGCTTCCCAGGCGATTCTCAACTTATAATGCAATTGTAGCATTTAGTTAATTATTGTCAATTAATTTTCAAAATATTCTATTAACTTCTTCTTATTTACTTATTTATGCAATTGCATGAATTTTGTTCCTAATATATCCTGATATATCCTGTTAAATTTTCTCCAGTATGCGGGCGAAGAGTATTAATGCAGTAGCCGCCACCATAAGAGTAAAAATAGATACAATAACTCCTAATTTATTGTTTTTTATTATTTCCCATATTCTACTAATCACAATACCCCCTTTACCCCTCATTTTGGCCTGGATTAGACCTAAATAAGGTTTCGGCTCCAATCCCCTTTTTTCCTGCTAAATCTACTCCAAACTAACTTGACTTTTTATAAAAAAGCCCGGATCAAATCCGGGCCAAATAAGACTTGTTATTATTTTCAACCATGCTCTTGGAATACCCAGTCTATTGCATATTAGTGGTTGGAGTAATACCCTATTCTTCTTCCAGGGTAAATCGCCAGGCACAGAACCATTCTTCCGGATGTTCATCGGGGGGACAACCAATGCATTCGGTCTTGATGCGTTTATCAATGGCCCGGGCGAAATGGCTGTACTCTACCAAACCCGCTGATTTACAAGGATAATCATCTAAACCCTGCCGTTTTCTGGCTGATTGCACCCGGCAATCATTCATTTGAAATACTATACTGCTAGGACTCTCATCAATTATAGATTGTACATTGATGCGGGCATACATTCTAAATTGCAGAGCCTTCTTGAGTCCTTCCAACCCGGCTAACTCAGGTAAACCCAAAAAGCGTTTAATAGCCCAGGCTTCAAAGGGAGAAAACCTGGTCCAACAGGAATCATTGCAGCGTTTGGCATCATACATATCATAATTAAATTCTACTGCCTGGAACCATATACCATCCCCCGCCAGCCAGTTATTACCCAGGGCGGTTAATAGCTCCAATAGCTTTTCCCGGGGTAAGTCCAAAAGAGGTTTGGGTACTCCGTCCACCATTTCAAAACCAAAAAATTTTGCCAATCGATTCATTTGTATCCCATAGCTCCTCTTATAGGCAGCATCAAGAATATCCAGTGCTGCTTCGAAGCCTTTCTGGTGCTCTACTTCTTTAAACCAGAGGACATGATGTACAATAGTGCGATGAATCATATCGACAGCCAAACGAGCTAGTTCATGATTGTCAATACCTTCGTCCCATCTTTTTACTGTGCTCATCCTTTCTCCTCCTTCATCTTTTAATCTTAGACTCTCTGCTAAAAACACTTATCCCCTTCACCAGCACTGAGCCTTATACTTTGGCTGGGGGGAAATAATCTAGCCCCTGGGCAAATCCAGGAAATGCTAAAATAATTGTTTTTAGGGTCTAAAAAGGTCAGGATTGAATTGCAGACCCAGCCAGTTTTAGATTATCCCAACTGGCTGGTGATAGAAGAAATACTTAGAAGAAAAAAGATGAATGGTATATGAATAAAGGCTGAGCTTGAATAAAGCAGCTTCCGGCTAAATGTATTTTTTAAAACGCTTCAGAACATGATAAAAAGTAGTCCCGAACAGCACGGAAAATACCATATTCCCTATGGCATGGATTACATCAAAAACCACACTGGAGGCATATACGGCCAAAAAGGTTTTGATGTTTAAGGGATACATAAAAGCTGCCCAATGCCATAAATTTATAACCCAGCCATAAAAAAGACCAAGAAAGCCTGCCATTACTGTGAACCTGCCTAATCTGAACTCATTTTGTCCAATGGCCAGGAAAGAAGCTAATACTCCACACAGGCCCCAACACAACATTTGCCATGGAGTCCAGGGTCCCTGGCCTAAAAAGAAATTGGACACTAGTGCAGATATGGCACCCACCATAAAACCAATTTGGGGCCCGAATACATACGCACATATCATTATAATAAAGGTGGCTGGTTGCAAACTCACTATAGCGCTGAAGGCAATTCGTGCCACTGCGGCTAAAGCCGACATAGTTGCTATAAAGGCAACCAGCTTGGAACTGACCTGACTACGTTCGAAACTCCAGAAGAAGACCAATATGGCGACAAAAACCAGCAGAGTGGAAAGTAAAGCCCAATTAAGATTGTATAATGGGTTTTCTGGTATTAGAGTAGCCACCATGAGCAGAATAAGCATGATCAATACCAGAGCATAGCGGCTACGGAACTTATCTACAAGCTTTAACATCTTCTTCTACCTTTCAATTTAGCCCCAAACTGCTCCTTAATTTCATAATACTATAGGCGCATTGAGCTCTGCTGGCTGGAGCATGGGGATCAAAACCCGGGTAAAGCAGGCCTTTTTCTCCGGCAAGTTTAACCAGCTCTTCATACCACCTGGGTCCGGAGATAGGCTCAGGTGCACCGGGACCGGTTCTCACCAATATGGCAGCCAGCTGAGCCCCGGTAATATTACCATTAGGCTGGAAGATTCCTCCCGGCATCCCGTTAACATATCCCTTTTCCACACAGAGCTGGATACTAGCCAAAGCCCAAAATCCCGGTGCCAGGTCTTTAAATTGACTTTCTGAACCATATTCATTGGCCGCCAAACCCAGACCTTTTACTATCATAGTAGCGAATTCAGCTCGGCTTACTGATTTTTCGGGCTTGAAGCTGCCATCTGAATAACCGGTGAGTATCCCAGCCTGGAGCAATTCCATTATCTCATGATAAGCCCAATAAGAATTGGATAGATCGGTAAAAAATCCTGGCTTTTCTGCCGGACCTTCAGGCTCAATTTCCTGCACCTTCTGGGCTAGCTGGCTCAGGGTAATCAATACCATAGCCGTGGTTTGTACCGGCGCTGCTGCCACCCCAGCAGTATAGTGGAAAAAACCGCTGCTATCCTGTAATCCCAAGAGGTGGTCCAGTACCCGCTGGCTATTTTGAGTCCAGAATGGAGACCAGGGAGACTGCCCGCTACTTAGCAGGGCCTGTATTACCCAGGCATCCGTACTGGCATTGGATTTGTCACCGTTCATATAACCGGAGTTAAAGCCGCCATCCTCACCCTGACAGCTCTTAAGGTAAGTCAGTCCTCTCTGTATTGCCGGGGAATTCTCATCCTCGCCCATCAGCAGCAGGGCTCTTATAGCTGCTGCGGTATCATCCCCATCACTGGGTATCCCTAAAGCCCAGCCAAAGCCCCCGTCCGGGTTCTGGCAATCCAGTAACCATTGTCTGGCCTTTTCCAGCTCCGGAATGCTCTGTCCGGCTGAGTGCAGGGCCAGAACCGACCAGATATGGGCATTGATTAGAGCTTCTTCACCTTGGCTGATCCAGGCGAAGTGTCCATCTGCCTGTTGCAGTGATAAAATCTGCTCAACCAGATCAACCCCTTGGTATTCAGTCCCTGCCTCCCCTGCACTTAAGGCCAGGAGGGTACGGGCCAAATCACAGCTACTCAACAAGTCTTCCGTTGAATTATGTAGAAAATCTAAAGGGGTATTACCAGCTGGAGCCCATTCTGGAGCATTGATATCCTCTCCTGCTTCGGCCAAGGCCATAATAACCCAACAGCTTACCGCTTGACTGCTGTCCTGTCCAGGCAGATAGGGAAATCCGCCATCATCATTTTGAACCTTATGCAGGTATTCTACTGCTTTTTCAATCTCCCGGCTATATAAGCCCGGCTTCTGCTCGGCCCAGGCCCCTGAGACAGTGCCAAAAAGCATAGAGAGCAGCAGTATCACGGCCAGCCTACTTTTGTTTCTCTTCCCCACAATAACTTCCTCCCTTAAGTTATATTTCAATATGCTGTTTATAGAACCGATGCCATTTCCGGCTCATTGAACCCGGCCAATTCTGACAAGACCCTGACTCCCCTATCCATGGTAATCACATTATCTACAATATTATTAAATAATTTGCCTAATTGGGGTGTATAATAGGTGGAATGCTGCAAAACCTCATATTTATTACCCCTTTCGATTATTTCACCCTGAAACATCAGGCATATATCCTGAGCATACTCTGCAGCAAAATCCACATCATGAGTTACCATTACCACTGCTGTACCCTGTCTATTAACCTCCTGCAGCAATTCGCCCAACTCCTGCTTCAACCCGTAATCAAGTCCCCGGGTAGGTTCATCCAAGAGCAAAACTTTGGTTTTACCCAATAAAACTGAAGCCAGGGCTACCCGCTGGCGTTCCCCGGTGCTCAAATCACGGGGATTACATTGGCGATAAGCTTCCAATTTGAACCTTTTTAATATTTCTTCGGCATAACTGTCATTATCTATATTGAAGTTTCTTAAAGTAAATAAAATCTCTTCCTTGACACTGGGCATAAACAGATAATCATTAGGGTCCTGAGATAAATAAGCCACAGAAGCAGCAATTTCCTCAATGGCCAGATCCCTGGTATCCTTACCCGCTAGCTTAATCTGGCCCCGGCTGGGTTTTAACAAGCCATTTATATTTTTAAGCAAGGTAGTCTTACCTGCCCCATTTTCTCCCAACAAGGCAATAAAATCTCCCTCCCGGATAAGCAGGTTCACATTTTTTATGACCTCCTCTTTATCGGGATAGCTGAACCAGAGATTTTGGATATCGATCAACTCCTGACCCTTGGCCGGACCCAAGATAATGGAGGTATCCGGAACAGGCTTACTGGCACGGGAAGAGTCAGCCATAAGGGAATTGAGCATCTGACGGCCTTGTTTCACTGTCAGAGGCAATTCCTTAAATCCAGCCCGGGCAAATAAATTGGGTAAGGGAGGTAGATATGTCAAAGGCGCCCGCTGCAGCCACATCCTTCCCCTGCCTCCTGTATTGATATCAGCGGCAATTAACCCATTTTCCATTAGTAAAATACGGTCCGCCAGGTGACAGCATCGTTCCAATCTCTGTTCAATCATTACTACTGTAATCCCATTATCTTCGTTAAGCCTGCGAATAATATTCAGTATTTCTTCGGCTGCTACCGGATCCAGCTGAGAGGTTGGTTCATCCAGCAAGAGTATTCTTGGTTGCATGGCCATTACCCCGGCCAAGGCTACTTTCTGTTTCTGCCCCCCTGACAATTGGGATACTCCCTGACTAAGATCTTCCGACAGGCCCAAGGAAGTACTCATCTCCATCAAGCGGCGTTTCATCAAGTTGTTGGGTAAACCCAGGTTTTCCAAGCCAAAGACAATTTCCTGTTCCACATTGTTCATCACCAACTGGCTTTCCGGGTTCTGAAATACTATTCCAACTTTCTGTACCATCTCTTGCCGGCTCATTTGAACCGTATCTTCTCCATCCAAAAATACCCTGCCCAAAAGCTTCCCGTTATAAAAAGCGGGTATTAAACCGGATATGACTCTCAGCAGGGTGGATTTACCACTCCCGGAATCCCCGATTATGATTAGCAACTGTCCTTCCGGGATCTCCAGGTTAATACGGTTTAGGGCCGGTTTAATCGTTTCTGGATAGTAATAGCTCAAATCCTGGATTTTTATAGCGGCCATTTCTTCCCCCCCCAGTTTAGAATAGCAGGCAACAATAGGATTATGGCAATAAAAGAAGCTAAGACACAATCCAAACCGCTTATTTCCTCCAGGATTGGATAATAGCGGTAGGCTGACCAACCTTTTAAGGCCGACCAGATCCCTAAAAGCAAAGCGATTATACTTAAAGCAATTATTATATAATCGCGAGGACGCCATAAGTCCCGGTCATAACTGCTGCGGGGACCGCTTCCATATCCCCTGGCCTGCATGGACTCAGCCAGCTGCAGAGATCTTTCCAGTGATGACAATAGAATAATGCTTATGATGGGAAGAGTATTTTTAGCTCGCTGCCACAGGCTACCGGTACTCAGTTTGACCCCCCGGCAACGTTGAATTTCGCTTATCCTTTGGAAATCCTTTATCATCAAGGGAAACAAGCGCAGTGACAAGGTAATGGCCAGGACGGATTTCCCCCCCAGTCGGCCGCACAAACGCAAGGCTTTGTCTGGATTAACGGTATAGGTGTAGAAACAGAAAACACTTATTATGACCAGCAGACGCAGGCCCATACCCAAACCGTAAAGAATCGCCTCCAGGCTTATTTCCAGAGCTCCGATAAGGGGAATTTCCGAGCCTCGATAAATAATAGTAGTCCCAGCCCGGGAAAAAAGTACATTAATCAAGACTATCGTTAAGACCATTATCAGGCTGAATTTTATATAATTCCGGCCTTGCATCAGATTACCCGCTGCCCCTAAAACCACCCCCACTGGTATTAATAGTCCCAATAAGAAGGCGGGATGGGAAAAAATTAAAGCCAGAACAAACACCACCCCCACAAATATCATAGAGGTCAATGGATGTAGTTTGTAGATCAGATTATCTTTAAATTGATAGGCCAGCATTTTTTTATTACCATCCTCCACTATTTTACCGGTAAAACCTTTATTTTTTCACCGCTGATAGCTAGGTTGTATTTTCCGGTCAGATCCCCAGGATCTTTTATCATCAATTCCAAAGCCTGCTCAAATCCTGATCTATCGCTGCCGGAAACCAGCCATAAGGGACAGGGATCCCCCAAAACACTTGCGGTAGCTCCAATCACTCCGGCACTGCCTTCCAGACTCTCTACTACCTTCCCTTGAAAATTCAGAAGCTGAATTTGCCGGTCTTGGAAATGAAAACTCATACCATTACGCTGGTAAGATTGGTTCAGTTCTTTTAGATATTCAATACCTTCCAGGCTTTCCCATTCTCCCAAAACCAGGGTAGGTCCATTCCTCTTATTCAAAACAGCTTCCTTCAGTTCCACCACTTTTACCTCACTTACTCCCTGGGTTTTAAGAGACTCTGCCAATCGTTGCCCGCTCTCCATTATTTCAGCTGGACATACTATGGTAGTGGGTCTGACTCCCCCCTGATAACCGCTTAGAAATGGCTCCGGATATGAGCCGATTACCGCAGAATTGCTGGAACCGGCTTGCCAGGGGTGATAATCCCACCATACCATTTCGCCCGCACCCAGAGAGTAATCCAATCCTCCTACATCCGGACATATACCATTGACATAATAAAACCAGTCCTGCATCTCGCCCTTTAATCCACCGGTGGAGCTCTTAAGCTGGTTGATGCTGTCTATAAAACCCCCTCCATATCTGGTTTTAACATCGCATTTGGCCTGCAGCAAATCCATAATGGTCCAGCCTGAATCCAGGGTGACCAATTCATGCAATATGACTTGCTGCCCAAAGTCACGGGTGATCAACAGTTCTACCTGCCCACCCTTTCCTTTCTTGGAGTCTGATGAACCCTCATTGATTACAGCATCTTGTTCCACTGTCTCTTTCTGATCTGAAAGTGAGCTGGGGGATTGATCCTTCTTGGACTGAGTCGGATCTTCACTGCCGGCTTTATTAACATTATCGTTATCAGTACCATCATTCTCCTGTTGGCCCGCCTGTATCCGGGCAGAGCCGGTCGAAACTTGCTTTTCTGCCGGGATTGTGCTCTTGGTTCCGGTAACAGCACATCCAGCAAGTATAAGGCATAGTATTAAAAGCATTAAGCTGATCTTCTTGAACATAAGTCAATTCCTCCATTTTCCCTGCTCGGTTTCATCCTGTAGGCCCTATGATAGCGAAACCCAAGGGATTTCCCTATACAGTTCCCAGATAATTAAGATACCTGTATACTATAACAGCAGCCTCAGCCCGGGTCAGAGAATTATGCCCCCGGAAGCTTCCATCTTCATAACCCTTCAACAGCTGGACTTGAGCAGTAAAACATACACTTGGCTGTGCCCAAACTGGTATGGCGTCCTTATCAACATAATCCAGCTCTCCGGCAGTTAATCCCCCCCCCTGCAATCGATGCAGGATACAAGCGATTTCATTGCGGCTAATGGCTTTATGAGGTTTAAAAGAAGCATCCGGATAACCACTTACAATATTATTGGCACAAGCCGTACTTATTGCGGGGGCATACCAATCTCCGGCTTGAATATCCTTAAACTCCTGCTCAACTGCATCAGAGGGTAGGCTAAGATGCAGGGCATTTACCAAAAGCTGGACAAATTCAGCTCTGCTTATAGGCCTGGCAGGTTCAAAGCCCTTACCGGTACCATGAATTATTCCTTGCCCGGCCAATACTTCTATGGCTTCCCGGGCCCATTCCCAGGCCCTGCCGAGATCATCAAAACTGCGACGAACTGGGAATTCGGCCAGTGTAAAAGAGGTAAAATGGTCGATTTTGAATACTACCAGACCATTTTCCAGATCCAGCAAGGCGGGAATAGGTATCCACTGCTCTTTTTCGCTATCATACCAGGCCGGGCTCAGCCTCTGAATATCCAAGTCATCGGTAATAGCGATTTTTATGCCAATAGTCAATGGCACATCAAAGCTGCTGCCATCAGGACCGAATTCATATACAGAACCGGCCAGCCTGATCCCAAACTGAGTCCGGGGTTGATTTTCATTGCTTTCCTGCACGCTTATCTTGATGGGCTGGGAAAGAGCGCCGGCAGGTATAAAAACGCTGATTTCCCCAAGCTTATCGCTAATCTGGGTGTCCTGTCCGACCTTTGCTTCCTCTTGTAGAGAAACCTGATTGTTCCCCAGTTCCTTTTGCAGCTGTTTGACCTGCTGGGAGGACATCCTCTTATCAGCATTTATAATTGTTATACTATCTTTTAGCTCATCCAGTTGCTGAGAATAGCCGCCCAGGTCACGACTCAATTGCAGCTGGAGACTACCGCTGGAAGCAGAGGTGCCGCTGGAAATTTCCTTCCAGTTGGGACCATCCGAATTGGGATCATAACTGTACCACCATATAACCTGGTCGTTTTCCTTCACTGAACTTTCGAATGCTGATTTATTCAACCCTTTATTATTGATCTTGCACATCCATCCATTCATCCCCTGGTTTTGCTGCCCTTCAATTTCAGTAACCAATCCCGGTGTGTAATCCCAACTCAGACCGGTAGCATCCAGGGCTCCCACCGCAGTCAACCCGTAAGTGTCATCGGGATGAACCTTGACTGCCTGGGGAGAAAACAGAAGTTCACCATCACTGCCAACTACGGCAATGTATACCCTGATCGATTTGCCGGTGGAGCCACTTCCAGAATCTCCAGATTTTATTACATTCATGGTGCCTTTATAAGTAACTACATCCGGATAGCCAGTATCATTGCTATTGACTATGCTGTACTCATACACTCCTACAGAAAGGGAAGGTATGCTTATCTTCCCATCATTGCTGGTATACTCCTGCCCATTAATACTCAGTAGGTATTCAGCAATGGTTTCCGTTTCCTGTTCATTCAGATCCTGTAATCCCAACATCCAATCGTACTTCTGTGCCTTTATATTTATAGTTATTGTCTGCCCGGCCTTTGGTGCTGCTGGGTTGATACTAAGTAGCGGGAAGTAGGTTTTACCTTCCCAACTAACAGTATCATAAGCCCCTATGTAGAAAACCACTTCATCGCCGGCTTCAATATTGTAGCTTCCAGCACCTGTACTGAATGCGCCGGTCTCAATGTTTCCGTTTCTTATAACGTAATAATGCCAGGAGGTATTGAGTTCTTCTGCTATATTTGCAACTCCACTCTCACCTAATATCTGAGAAATAAACCCCCCAGGCGCTACCAGATTATCTGCACCGACTGCTGCCCGCAAAGCATCCAGGGCGGTTCCAGCTACTGTCACTTCACTATCATGTAGACTATCAACTGCTCCTTCTACTCTTACCCGAACGCTGGAATATACTGATGCACCCACCTCGATACTATCTTTATAGCTTACAACATCAACATAGCCTGCATCATTGCTATTGAGTACTGAATACTGCAAGACACCCTCAGGGAGATCTGAAATAATCACCTGCCCGAAAGTGCTGGTATACTCCTGTTCGCCCACTTTAACTGTATATTCGCCAATTGCATTTATCTCATCAGGACTCAAGTCCTGTAATCCCAACATCCAGTCGTACTTCTGTGCCTTAATATTTATAGTTATCGTCTGCCCGGCTGTGGGTGATGCTGGATTGACACTAACTAGTGGAAAGTAGGTTTTTCCTTCCCAACTAACAGCATCATAGGCTCCTATGTAGAAAACCACTTCATCGCCGGCTTCAATATTGTAGCTTCCAGGCCCTGTACTGAAAGCGCCGTCCTCAATGTTTCCGTTTCTTATTACATAGTAAAGCCAGGAGGTGTTTATCCCGTCTACTATACTTACTACTCCGCTTTCGCCCAGTATCTGATCAATTAACCCATAATCATCCAGTACCACATTATCTGCACCGACTGCTGCCTGCAAAGCATCCAGGGCGGTTCCAGCTACCGTCACTTCACTATCATGTAAACTGCCGGCTGCTCCTTCTACCCTTACCCGGACTCCCTGTTCATCATTGGAGCCACCTGTTCCCCCATTGGGACCAATACTATAATTGATATTGGCCTTAACCAGAGCAGAAACCGCTATTAAGGCTTGAC
>JAAYNQ010000038.1 GCA_012520725.1 Syntrophomonadaceae bacterium
AAAAGATGTATATGCCGGCTCTGTTCGGCCATCATTTCCCTTGCCATATAAGCCGACTGGTAAGTGCCGGAAATTTTTGATGAGAGTAGTATGGCCAGGGCTTCAGTGTCGGGTTCCAGTTCTTGAAATACCTCAAAGAACTCACCTGCGGAAGGCTGGGAAGTAGTTGGAAAAGACGAAGATTGCCTTAGTTTGTCATAATATTCCCGGTTGCTGTAATGGGTGCCTTCCTTAAAAACCTCGCCATCAAAATGAACGTTTAATGGTACAATCTTTATTTGGTATTTGTCGATTATCTCATTAGGAAGATAAGCAGTGCTATCGCTTATTACCTGGACTTTCATAATATATTGTACCTCCTCCTAGGAATATAGTTATAAGAGTATAACACTTTAGACCTAAAAACAAAATAAATTCATAATATTGTGAAAATTCTTAAAGAAATTGTTAAAATAAAACAGTGAATTTGCCCAAGGATTAAGTTTGCGCCCGGTGGTGATAATACTTGCCATTATCTTCTTCACTTATTATGATTAACACAGGCCCTAGCCAAAATATGCTATACCTTGGCGGTGAAAAAAGTCCAGGCACTTAGGGATCGTACTTCCGTAGAGGACTTTAGCCCAAAGCATAGAAACAATTGGCAAGTGGTGCTGAAGTACGAAAGGTTAAATACTGCTTAAACACATGGAATGAAGAATAATTGGAGGAGGCCCCATAATGACAGTTAAGCTGGTTACGGATAGTACATCCTATATTCAAGAGGAGACTTTAAGAGATTTAGATATCAAAATTGTAAGTCTGGCCGTCAATTTTCCTGGTGAATCATTTGACGAAGAAAGCGCCGATTATGATGATTTTTATAAACGAATTGAAAGAGAGGGGATTATTCCTACTTCTTCTCAACCTTCAGTAGGTACTATGATCGACACTTTTAAGGAAATAATAAGTCGGGGAGAAGAAGTACTGGCTATATTCATTTCTTCTAAAATGAGCGGCACCTATGAATGCGCTTTGCAAGCCAAAAAAGTATTGTTGGAAGAATATCCTCAGGCCTGTATAGAGGTTTTGGACTCCAAAACCAATTGTATGGCCTTGGGATTGCAGGTTATTGAAGCGGCTGCAGCTGCCCAGGCCGGCAAGAAGATGGAAGAAGTCAAGCAGATTGCCCAGGATATTAGAGATAAGGTCAGGTTCTATTTTGTTCCCGCTACTTTGGACTATTTAATAAAAGGAGGAAGGATTGGTGGGGCTTCAGCTCTGCTGGGTTCACTGTTGAAAATAAGACCTATTCTTTATGTGAATGATGGTATGACCGATGTGGAAGAAAAAGTCCGGGGAACCAAGGCGGCTATAAAGAGAATTATACAAATATTGCATGAAGATGCCAGCAAATACGGGTTAAAGCACTTGTTGGTACATCATATCCATGATCATGAACGAGGTTCCGAGTTGGCTCATAACCTAAGTAACTTATTTCAGCGGCAAGTTCAGTCCTACTCCATAGGTCCGGTTATTGGTTTGCATGTAGGGCCGGGAACCCTGGGAGTGGTGTACTGCACCGAGGAGTAAAAGCAACGCTAGATATTTGAGAGGTTAATGATGAAAGAAAAAGATGCCGGTGATTCTTGGGTATACCTGCTTAATGTCCGGGACCATATGGAAGAGGGGCTGATCAAATCTTTATTGGCTGAAGCGGGTATACCGGTCCGGGAAAAAAGAAAAGGCTCAGGGGCTTATATGGAGGTATACATGGGTATTTCTCATACCGGTATTGATCTTTATGTGCCCTCGGGCCGAATCGATGAAGCACTGGATATTATAGGCCGGGAAGACGGACCGCAACATTCAGGTGAAGATAGAGTTGGCTCAGACAGTCTGGATAAAAAGACCAGAATAGGCCGGATTGGGATAAAAATCTACCTGGGCTTCACCATCCTGGGAGTAGTTCTGATTGTTTTCATCAGCATAATAGAATACCTAATGGGCTGATCAGTAATCAAACCCGATGCTTAAGAAATTATTTATCCGCTTATCCCTGCTATTGCTGTCCTGGTCGCTGATCCGGATTCCCTCTTGCTTTCGGCCTTAAGTGTACTTGAAGAGCAGTCAAGGCCCAGGCACCCCAGGTATCCCTTAAGGCCTGGGGTGACGCGCTTTACTCTACCTGGTATTTTCCGGGGGCAAAGCCCAGTTCTTCGATAGTCATGGAGATTTTCTCTGGTAGCAGATTTTCACCATGTACAGTGGCCAGTCCTCTTTCCAGGTTTACCTCTACCTGCTTGACTCCCGCTATTTTCTCCAAAGCATTTTTAACACTCTGCACACAATGATTGCAGCTCATACCTGCCACTTCAATTTCTACCTGGGAAATACTCATAAGTATAATCAACCCCCTTTGCAATTTAAGCCCACTTACCTGTCTATTAGCAGTATATCCGATCAAGAAAGTTTAACACCCTCCACATATTACTTATTTTAACATGGATACTGGGCAATAATAAGCATAAGATTTTCATTTTAGTGGAGGGAGTTAAGCATTGTTACCAAGCTCATTAGTTGTAGGAATTCTGATATTAGTTATGTTAGTAATATACGGGTTTATAAAGACCATGCCCCAAGCTGATCCTGAGCGGAAGACAAGCCGTCTGCATTATGACCTTAAATTTGAAACAGCACCGGAGATTATGGCTTACAGTGCTGATGATGAAACGAAGCAGGATACTATTAAATTGTATATGGTTGATAATGCCTGGATGGCTTGCTGGGCACTGGATGGGAATATCCTGGGGGGGAAAAAACCTGGAGATAAGTATGAATTGACACTAAGGATATATGAAGCAGGGGATATGCTGCGGCATCACGACATTAAAACCGATAAAACCAATGGCTGCTGCCGTTTGTACCTGCGTACTGACCGCGCCTATTATGTAAGTTTAGGCCTTAAACAAGGTAAAAGCTTTCATCCTCTCTTGGTTTCCAATACAGTTATACCGTCTTCCCTGCATTAAGGCCGGGTATTAAGACTGTTTCCTAAAATGGGGCTAAATATTAAAGCAGCCAGGATGCCAGGAAGGCCACACCGATACCTCCCAATACCACCAACATTATATTGAAACGGAGCCAGGAAAGTATAATAGAGGCTAAAGCACCTGCTGACGATGATGA
>JAAYNQ010000039.1 GCA_012520725.1 Syntrophomonadaceae bacterium
ATAAGGATCTGGAAAGCTGGCTCTGCCTGGAGTCAGGAGCGCCCTATGAGGGTAGCCAAAATCTTCTGAATGCCATTTGTCATGGCAATCGAAGAACCTATATCCATGCCCAGGCCGAAGCTTTGAAATGGCTGGAATGGTTGAAAAAGCTAGCAGTGGCCTATTTAAAAAAGGCCGAAGGCGGTGAAAAATAATGAAGGTGCCCTTATATGCAGAAGCACAGGAAGAAATCCTTGGCCTGTCACGGTGCCCTCAGGGGGCAAATACCGGCTTGTGGTATAACAAAATGTGCAATAAGTGGAAAGATACTCAAGCCAAACCGTGGACACTTAACTATGCAGATAAAGAAAAACGGAATAAGGAAAATCAGGATTCAGGTAAAACGCTATGGATAAAAACCGTTACCAATGGAATATGTGGGGATGCGAACGCCATAAAAATTACACTGGAGCGATATGTTAAGTTGGTCAGGGCTGCTGGTGGTGATGTGCGGGTTTTTAAGACCACCAGCCGCTTTGTGACTGGGACCGGCAATGAACATCCAGTTGAAAACGGTTTCACCTGGCATCATACGCTAGGCACGCCATTTATACCTGGATCGTCGGTCAAAGGAATGATGAGGTGTTGGGCTGAGCAGTGGTGGGAAAATACAGATAGGAATGGTATCGTCAGCGAATTATTTGGTCCCAGGTCCAGCAACCAAGAAAAATCGGCAGGGAACCTCATTGTATTCGATGCCCTCCCGATTAAACCGGTGTGGCTGGAGATAGAGGTGATGACCCCGCATTATGGTACCTATTATCAAAGCAAAGAAAACGCGGATCAGAGCAATAGTGGGAGGCAGGACAATCCACCCGCCGACTGGCACAGCCCGATACCCATACCCTTCCTTACTGTTGCTAGCAATCAATCCTTTATTTTCGGTCTGGCCCCTCGTGGAGGTGCTGATATAGATATGGATTTGGCTTTTGGCTGGCTGGATGAAGCTCTGTCAACATTGGGGGCAGGTGCTAAAACAGCAGCGGGTTATGGCTGCTTTGAGCATATTGAAACGATCGAAATTCCAAAAATAGAAAAACGACAGCAGGTTAAGACTCCTGAACCTGTCCAATCCCTATCAGCCATAAGGCAGGAAATGGAACAAGACGGCTATTCCGATGGAAATCCGCAGAAGTTTATGTCCTGCCTGGCAAAATGGTTAGACCGTATGGACAGTAGTGAAGCAAGTCCTGAGGACCGTTCGGAGATAGCCAATCATCTGGCCGAATGGTATCGAGCCAACAAGTTGTCAGATTGGGATAAGCCCAAGAAAAAGAATCTGGAAAAAGTCATGAGGATCAAAAAGGCCTTGGAAGGTCACAAATAAGTCATTCAACGGGCCGGGACGAACTGCAGGGATAAGAGCAGGTGACTTAGATATGTGTTTATCTATCGACGGAGCTACCAGGCTCATGGAGATGACCCCTGAGGTAGGCCAATTAGTGGACGCTATGCAAGTGAGATACCTTTTTAAACAATCGGCAAAAAGGAGGTGGAACAGTTGGGGTTTTTACAGGCGATGTTGCAGATGGGACAAACTGCAGCCCAGGAGGGGCTGGAAGCATACCTTAACCGACCTATGGATAAGGATGGAAAGGAAATCCGAGTATGGCTGGAGGTAGAAGGTGATCTAAAAGAGCCCCTGGATATAACCGGGGTGAGCCGCATTGATCTGGCTGATTACAGTGGCAGTAGAGCAGTCTTGACCGAATATATGTATAGAAATCCGGCCGGCTCTAATACCACCTGGGCGTTTTCCCCTATTCATAGAGCAGGCAAGATGAAAAATCGCCCTGATAAAAGCTTGGAGGCCCTTTGCCCGCCTGACTGGAGGGAAGATAAAAAAAGCCAATTCCATAAAATCAGAAAACGCATATTGATGAGTTATGAAACAGAAGGCTATTTTGCTCCGGGTTCGGTAGATCGAGTTATGTCGGGCATGGAAGAAAAAATCCACATGGTTTTGCCTGATTTGGACAACAAACAGTCCTACATAATTGTCTTTGGCATCGATAGGCAGGAGGAGTTCCTTTATCCGGGTAAAGTGCCCGCCTTCGAGAAATATTTCCAAGACAAACTCGAGCAGAATCTGAGTGGGGGTAAAAAGGCAATAAAAACGGAAAGACAGATTCCAAGCCAAGAGAAATCCTGCAGCCTATGTAATACAACCACGGGTTCGGCATTTGGCCTGGATAAAGTCTTTAAATTCAATACTTTTGACAAGGTAAATATCTTAGCCGGGCTGGATAAGAAAGAGAGCACTCACAGCTTCCCGGTTTGCCAAACCTGCTTTGAAGGCATATCCGCAGGACGGGGAAAAGTTGACCGGGTGCTTATCAACAGCGGGGTTTTGCCTGGAGTCAACATTTGGGCTATTCCAGAAGCGGTAGGTAACAGTGATATGGGACTATTTAAACGCTTCCTGCACACTTGGGAGGCTAGTCTGGAGGATAAAACGGTAGGAGGGGCTGGCGAGAGAACCGAAGGCTTGTATTTTTCGCGCTTGGCCCGGACCGGTCAGGGACTAATATTCCATTTCGTGTTCTGGGAGCAGAATAACGCTCAGGAAATCGTGCATCTAATGGTAGAAGACGTGCCTCCTGAGCGTCTGGCCCGATTGGAGTCTGTATGGCAAAGGGTGTGTAAGGAACAGTTTGGATGGCGAAAGGATACTGATTTAGATTTTGCGGTCAGAAGCATATATGCTACTCTGGCCAACTATGCAGGCAAGAGCAAAGGCGACAAAAAGGTCTTTCGCGATTTTACTCTGGAGATAATCGGGGCGATGCTCCAGGGCGAGGCATTGCCGGTGGACATGTTCAAGCGCTTTATTGTGCCGCGTTTGGCCCGGCTGGTTTATGAGAATAGACCAGATGATTACCGGCGGAGCATGCACTATGCAGAACTATGGGTGGAATATATGCAGGCATTGAACCGGGAGGTGATTTGATTTTGGAAACCGCTGTTTTTGAGGAATTTCATGATCCCTATATGCAAGGACCGGCTGGGCAGGGGATTTTTCTTGCTGGCGTTTTGCTAGGTTATATGGCTGAACGCCAAGTGGGACCGGAGGGGGATATTGGTAAAAGTCCGCTCTTCAAACAGATCCAATTTGGCCGTATGGACAAAATGAACTTAAAACGCATTTTAAGCCGGGTGCCCCAATTATTAACGGCTTATCGGGAGGAAATGAAGTATACCGCATACATGAACCGCTTGGGGGCAGCAGCCTTGGAACTTATTCTACAGGCTGATGATGAAGAAATGGGGGTAAACGGTAACTTCGCTTTTGCGGCTGGGTTCATCAATGCCCGCCATTATTTTTGGAAGTTATTCCCGATCAAAAAAGGTGAGACAACGGGTGAATCTGGAGAGGAGGAGATAAATAATGGCCTTTGATAAAAGACGGGAGTACTTGTTCCTGTATTCTGTAAAAGACGCTAATCCCAATGGTGATCCGCTCAATGAAAATCATCCCCGGTATGATGGGGATACCGCTCAGGCCATGGCCTCAGATGTGCGTATCAAGCGTACTATCAGGGATGAGTGGGTAAGGGGAAAAGAGCAGGTACTAGTAGACGGGCAAGCTAAATCACTAAAAACACGGTTTGAGGAATTAAAGAAATCTACTGGTCAGAGCGACGCCCGGGAAGTGATCAGGGAATGCCTTGATGCCAGGCTTTTTGGGGTAACATTTGCCCTGGGCACTGAAGCCTTTTCCTGGACCGGACCGGTGCAATTCAAGTGGGCTCGCTCTCTGCATAGTGCCAGTTTTGAATTCATCCAGGGGACTTCGGCTTTTGCTACTGAAGGTCGCGACGGAGCAGACAAGCAGCAGAGGTCATTTCGCAACGAATACCTGGTCCCCTTTGCCCTGATGAGCGTCTACGCCATAGCCAACCAGAATGCCAGTGCAGAGACTGGGGCCAGTGATGGAGATTTGAGAAAAAT
>JAAYNQ010000040.1 GCA_012520725.1 Syntrophomonadaceae bacterium
CCCAGACACTGGATGGCGGCACTGGTAGATAGTATGCCCATCTCGGAAGGATAGGTTTTTACTACTGGAATCATCAAATCAGAAATCAAGTCATATTTTTCTGCCTCTTCGCCTACTTTCATTAGATCGCGGTATTTGGCGTTTTGCAGAGCCAGGGATAATGCTCCCTCACAAATAGCCCGCTGGAACAGCAACATGCGTTTTACGTCGGCATGTTGAATGATAGGAACCTGTGGCGAATTAGGATCTTTTTCATTCAAGGGTCTTCCCTGCAAGCGTTGGTTGGCATATTCCAGGGCGGCGTAATAGGCTGCAGTAGCCTTACCAGTAGCTCCTATACCTACCCCAATACGCTTCTCATTCATCATTTGGAACATATAAGACAGACCTTTATTGGGCTCACCTACCAAGTAACCCCGGCAGTCCCCTTCATCACCCATGCTTAACTGGCAGATAGGTGATCCCTTGTAGCCCAGTTTATGTTCAATTCCGGCACAAAAAACATCATTGTATTCCATTTCACCATTCTCATTAATACGATATTTGGGAACGATAAATAGGGAAATTCCTTTTACACCGGCCGGAGCCCCTTTGATTCTAGCCAGCATCATATGAATAGTATTCTCAACTGCGTCGGTGTCACCCGCGGAGATGAATATTTTTTGCCCTTTAATCTTATAATACCCTTCTCCGGTATCTTCTGCAGAGGTCTTAATGTCAGACAAGGAACTTCCTGCATCGGGCTCGGTCAAAGCCATTGTTCCCTGCCATTCACCGGCAAACATCTTTTCCAGATACAGGTCTTTTTGTTCCTGGGAACCATGGTGAACTATCAGATCAGCGGCACCGCGGGTAAGGGATACGTAAGCACCTAAGGAATAATTTGAGGCGGTAAAGATGAATTGAACTACATTTTGTATCACCTGAGGTATCTGTTGTCCTCCGTATTCATAAGCCATGGGGGCGTTAATCCATCCATCCCGTCCAAAGTCACGCATAGTAGTTTTTACGATAGGATGGGTTTTTACTATTCCATCCACATATTGAGGTGGATTAGCGTCCATCTCTTGAAACACAGGATACATGAATTCCATTCCCAGTTTATGTGCGGTATCAATAATCATATCAAAGGTTTCCCGGCTGTGATCTGCGAAATAATCGTATTTGGTCAGCTCTTCTA
The DNA here is from genome assembly GCA_012520725.1 of Syntrophomonadaceae bacterium. Taxonomy (GTDB): domain Bacteria; phylum Bacillota; class Syntrophomonadia; order Syntrophomonadales; family Syntrophomonadaceae; genus JAAYJK01. The sequence continues at coordinate 1,181 of JAAYNQ010000040.1, forward strand.
CCCCAAAAACCTCGTATAGTAAAAATCTGATATTTCTTTTGCTAACTACTTTTTCCATATTCTCTGCTCCTTTTAGTTATTTAGACTGTTCTTCGATCATCCTGGTTTCTTGCAGTAAGCCTTTTAATATCTGCCACTGATCACCTCCAAAATTAGGCACTGTGTTTCCGTTTCCTGCCCGGCCAGCAGATGAATGGTTTATTTACCCCTATCTGCAGGATGGAGCTCAAATATTCCAGCCTGCCCTAATGCTTTTCTCTTCCCGGTTGAAATTTGTATAAAGGGCTAAACAACAGCCAAGTACCGTCCCTCTGCTGAGGGTTGACGGATACACTGAATATTATGAGTCCCAGACTGTCAACTATGTTCTTTTAAGCAAGGACATAGTTAGACCAAGCGGCAGGTGCCACCATGGCATGAAGCATGAAGCAGCTTAAGATAAGAAAAAACATTAACTGCCCTCCCAAGAAAAATGAGAGCAGGTAGATGGACAATATATCATACGCACGAATAGTAAAATTAAGTGCTTCGTTTAAAGCTATGTTCATGGTATGCTTCCGTGCCTTAAGTTCATATCTTCACTTAATAATTTTATCATTGAAAGTTTAAAA
>JAAYNQ010000041.1 GCA_012520725.1 Syntrophomonadaceae bacterium
GTTGTAAGGATAGCCTGGGAGAATCTGCTGCCGGCCTGCTCAATACTCTTCGTTTGCTGGAAACTATTGAGCGCAGGCTGGAGAACCTCTTTGTATATGCCAAAATGCGTAAGGATGAAGATAACACTAATCCCCATTATCAGACACTATTTGATCGAGCCCAGGGATTGATGGTACAGGTTCAAAGCGCTACCTCCTTTGTAGTTCCAGGAATAATTGCCATACCGGAAGATAGGCTGCGGGATTATATAAGTGAGGAATCGGAGCTGGAACTCTATAAAAAGTTCTTTGATGAATTGCTTAGGCAGAAAGAACATATATTATCACCTGCCGAAGAGAAGATACTGGCTATGTCGGCTGATCTTTCCATCGCTCCGCGCAATATCTTTAGCATGTTCAATAATGCGGATATAAAATTTCCGGTCATTAAAGATGAAAATGGCGAAGAGATCGAGTTGACCAAAGGACGTTACGCTCGCTTCATGGAAAGCAGTGATCGGCGGGTAAGAAAAGAAGCCTTTACCGGGCTTTATGATTCCTATACTAAAATGCGCAATACTCTGGCCAGTACCTTGAGTTCCAGTATAAAAAGCGACGTTTTCTATGCCCGGGCCAGGAAATATGATTCTGCCCTGCAGGCTTCCCTGGATGGTGATAAGATTTCTCCCCAGGTTTATGATAATTTGATAGAATCGGTACACAAAAATCTGGCTTATATGTATCGTTATATGCAGCTGCGTCAGAAAATGCTGGGTCTGGATGAATTGCATATGTATGATATCTATACTCCCCTGGTACCGGAATTCAAGATGGAAGTGGACTATGAGAAGGCCAAGAGTATGATCTTTCAGGCTTTAGAGCCTCTGGGAGAACGATACCTGGCCGATCTAAAAACCGGACTGGAGTCGGGATGGATCGACGTCTATGAAAACCAGGGTAAGACCAGCGGTGCCTATTCCTGGGGTTCCTATGATAGTCATCCCTATGTTCTGCTGAACTATGACAATAAATTGGATGATGTATTTACTCTGGCCCATGAGATGGGGCATTCAATGCACAGCTTTTATTCCAATAAAGCCCAACCCTATATTTACAGCCAGTATAGCATATTTTTAGCTGAGGTGGCTTCTACCGTCAATGAATCACTGCTTATTGACTACCTCTTGAAGAAAAGCACTGACAGAAGGGAGAAAATGTACCTGCTCAATCATTACCTGGAGCAGTTCAGAGGCACCGTATTCCGGCAGACCATGTTTGCCGAGTTTGAAAAGATGGTGCACGATCGGGTAGAAGCCGGCCAGGCTTTGACTCCTGATGCCCTATGTGAGATGTACCGGGATCTTAATGCGCTGTATTATGGCCCCCAGGTAATACTGGATAAGGAAATTGAGATGGAATGGGCCCGTATCCCCCATTTTTATTCCGCCTTTTATGTATATAAATATGCTACTGGTTTCTCAGCAGCTACTGCTATTAAGCAAATGATAATGGAGGAAGGCCAGGCTGCAGTAGACCGCTATCTGCAATTCTTGAGTTCCGGTTCCAGTGATTATCCCATAAGCTTGTTGCAGAAGGCGGGAGTAGATCTGGACACTCCTGAGCCGGTAGACAAAGCCTTGCAGTATTTTGCCCAGCTGCTGGGTGAACTGGAAGCTTTGGTATAGCATCTTTACTGCCCTATCATTATTTAATTGGGTCGGATTAAATATTAAAACCTCAAAATGAGCATATTATTTAAAGATTATCCAAGTTAGCAGGGGGGATTAAATTGACCCAATTAAATAGTGAAGCTATCTTTGATCATGTTATGGATGAAATCTATCCTCGCTTGAAACAACTGGCCAGCTACGACCTGGTTATAGGTATTCCTTTCAACGAGGAAAAAGATCAACTCTTAAGAGTATTGCAATCCATTGATGAAGTATTGGAATCCTGGATTGGACGCCGGCAGCTTATAGTATGTGTAGGGGATCATTCGGCCGAACCAACTCTGGAACTAATCGGACAATTAAAGCTCAAACATCCACATCTGGAATTTGTGCTGCCGGCTGAAATAAGTGGACGGGGGTCAGCTATCCGGTCTATGTTGGAAATAAGCAAACGGCTGGAAGCCGACCTGCTTATTTTCAGTGCTAAAATGGCTACCCCGGAAGGGCCGGGTATTGACAGCACCTGGTTGGAAAGCCTGCTTACCCCTATTCAGGGCAATTATGATATGGTTTTGGGCAGCCTGCGACGTTACCTGGGCATTGATAGTGTAGCCCATATGCTGGCAGCTCCCATACTGGAAAGCTTCTATGGATTCCGTATGTCCGAACCTTTAGGAGGAATCTACGCTATTTCCCACGATTTGGTGGAACAATTAGCCCATGAGGCTTTATTCTGGGGAAATCGTATTCAGGGTTATGGAATCGACTTCTGGATACTTACCCGGGCTTTGTGCTGGAATAAGGTTATCTGCGAAATGAACATCGGCAGTGAAGCAGCCCCTCGTAGCCTGGAGAAAAAAAACCAGATATTTTATGATACCGTACTAAGCGTGTTCGAATCCATAAAGCGGGACAGTGCTATCTGGATGCAGGATAAGCTGGTACTCAAGGTGGCTGATACCTTAGCCCGCAGCACTCGGAAAAGAACTGGGGTAATTACCCATCCTATTCCTCTCCTGATCAGCAATTTTAAAGCCGGTTATGAGGCATATAAAGAAATATTTGATCATTATGATCAGGAGAAGAAGCTGTTAGATTTGCTGCAGCAGCCTGAAAATGCCTTTTATTTTGATGATGAACTGTGGGTTTCAATGCTCTTCGATTTCATGTTTGCTTATACCTATGGAGCCGAAGAGGAACAGATTCAGGTATGCCCAGCCATAACTTCCCTGTATAATGGGAAAATAGCCAGTTATGGGGTGGAATTGCAGCAGTTCCAGCAACAATTAGAGGAATCCACTTTTGATAGTAAGGAAGAATTTCTAACTCGTAAAATTGATGCTATGCGTCAACGTCTGACCACTGTAGTAAGGGGTATGAAAGGGGATTTTGTGAGGGAATGGATCAGCCGCTCGGAACAATCCCGTCCACCTTTAATACCACTGGGATATATGGAATATGTACCTGGTAAACCCATAGTTATACCCAAGAAAATTGTGGGTAAAGACAGAAGAGTGGTAGAGACAGATCACATATTTAAAGATTTGCGCAAGCAATACGGAGAATCTTTTAACCATTTTATCACAGAAGGTTTAGGCTTGGCTCCCGATGCTGCTCCGGAGGAGATGAACCGGTCGGTGGAGCAGTTTATGCAAAGCCTGGAGGAGATGCTGGCAGAACTGCTGCCGGGTGACTTGCACAAACGGGATGGAGTATGCCAATTTGTGGATAGATTGTTCAATCTATTGCCCAAGCATAAAATGTTTACTGTTCACTCTGATGTCTTGCGGGAAATGCTGGTGAGGTTCCCGCCTATCAATGTGATGATACCCTTGGGCTTTTATAAACCAGCGGATCTCATCGATGCCATGGGCACTCGGGATGCAGTTACTTACTCCAACCTGATTGAGACCCGGGCCTATACTGACCGGGATCTGGAGTGGCTGGCCAACACTCTTAAACCGGAGAGTTTTGAATGGGTGGAACTGAAACCTATTATATTGGATGAGGATCTGCACATGGGAATATTATCCCGGGGGAAAATATCCTATTCCAATCACATAACAGCCCGGATAACCATAAAACCTTTGGAGTATGATAGTGGGGGGAAATATCCTCGCTTAAGATATTTCCTGAGCATTGTGCGTCGTATGGTAGTGGCTGAGCACTACTCCCAATTGTTTCGCCGCATAGTCTCGGAGCGGAAAAACATCGGCCGACGGCTCTATAATTCTATTATTGGACTTACCAAAGGGGACGATTTCTCAGCTCATAACGTTTTTGAGAATTGTCATCACCGGGGAATGGTAGAAAAAATCCGTTACCTATCGGATAAATTAGCAGCTGATGGACAGGAACGTCCGGCCCGATTGCTCCGTTTGGCCGCCGATGCTTATGGCCTGGCCCAGGTGCTGGAAGACAATAGCTTTCTAACTTGCTCCCCCTGGAGTTGGGCCAGCTACAGTTTCAAAGGAGGGCAGAGCAGCCCTGGTCCCTGGACTACCACGGTGGAAAGCCGTTGGTTTAATCATCACTTCCTGGAGATCCTTTACCAGCAGTTGGGCTACGATGTGGACAGCATAATGCAAATTGTTATCCGTTTAATTCAATCCGGCCAAAGCAGCCAAAACCTCTTGGATACCCTTTTGCCCTCCAGACCCAAGGATGTTACGGTAGTGGTGCAGGAACCTACCGATAAACCAAGTAAGCACCTGCTTCGTTATGAACACAATCCTATCCTGGAACCTATCAAGGAACACTACTGGGAATCCAAATATGTTCTAAATCCGGGTTCACTACGTATAGGAGACAAGGTATACTTGTTTTATCGAGCGGTAGGGGATGATGATATCTCCCATATCGGCTTGGCTATAACCGACGGTTATCGGGTTCTGAAAAGGCTACCGGAGCCTATTTTTTCACCGCTCACTCCGGAAGAAAGAATGGGTTGCGAAGACCCCAGGTTAATCATAATAGAAGATCGCATCTATATGCTTTACACTGCTTATGACGGCAATATCGCCCAAATTGCAGCAGCGTCCATTGCGGTAGAGGACTTTCTGAATGAGAAATATCGTGCCTGGAGAAGGGACGGCCTGGCTTTTAAGAACATTTGGGATAAGGATGCTATTCTCTTCCCGGATAAGATAAATGGAAAATATGTTATCTATCATAGGATTGAACCTAGTATATGGGTTACCTATATGAGCCAGATAAAATTTCCCATTAAAGAGAAGCATGCTATAATTGTCGGGCCCCGGCCGGGTCGGATGTGGGATTCGTTAAAAATCGGAGCTGGAGCCCAGCCCATAAAGACCAGGCATGGCTGGCTCTTAATCTATCATGGGGTAGATCATAACTATGTTTATAGCTTAGGAGTTCTTCTGGTAGACCTGGAAAACCCCCAGAAAGTAATATATCGTTCTCCCAACCCGGTGCTGGAACCGGAAGAGGATTATGAAATAGGCTTAAGCGGGGCGTGGGTACCCAACGTGGTTTTCACCTGTGGTGCCGTGGGAGCCGAAGACAAGGAAGTCTTGGACGATGATGATGAAGTACTGGTCTATTACGGAGCAGCAGACACCAGTATTGGAGTAGCTACTGCTACAGTAGCAGAATTGATACCGGAAGAATTCAGGATAAATAGGATGAATTAAAAGCTGCTTGCTTATAAGGGGCGGGGCTTATGGATAAGTAGTGGCTTTTGCGCTTAAACAATTTAAGTGCCTGCCCCAACAGGGGATGCTTGCCGAACTGGGAGTGAGATAATTATACTATAAGACCCTAAAATCAACTGCCACCTTTATAATGGCAGTTGATTTTTCTGTGCTTTATTATCCTATCGCACTTCCAGCAGCATTAGTGGCCGTATTGATGAGCCGATCAGTCAATAAGAGAGATAGAACCGCTTCTGCCCCCTGGTTGAGGTTCACTCCGGAAGGAGTCAGGGCATCATAGCAACCCCCGGAATTTTCGTTATATAAAGAAAGCCCATGAATATTAGCTCCAAAATACCAGGCATGAGCCTTCCTGGCCAGTTCCAGGTATTCTGATTTTGCAGTAATAGTGTAGGCCTGGTAACAGGCAAAAGCAGTAGAAGCTGCATCAACCGGCTGCTGATCAAAAACTGGTATGGCTTTTCCTCTATGATACCAGCCTCTATTACCGATAATATTTAAATAGCCATCACGAAACAGGGTATCATTAAGGAAGTTTAGTGTTTCCAGTCCTGCCTTAAGGTATCTTTTTTCACCGGTTATCTCATATACTGCAATCATAGACTGGGGAAGAATTCCATTGCAATAAGTCATATAATCTTCAAACCAGTACCAGCCAGCCCTTTTACTATTTTTGTAAAACTTCAACAAGTATTCGGCCATGGCCGTCATAGTATGGACCTTTTTGACTGCATTTCCAATGGCCAATGCTAGCAGGGTATAGGCAATGGCTCGGGGTGAGGTAAAAGTGACCGAGCGGGGAAGATTAAGCTGCAGCAGGTCCCGGCACCAATTCTTAATATCCTCCCAATTACTGCGGGAATTACCAATGCTTAAAGCCAGGAGGGCCCGACCAATGGAATCCTCAGAGTTAATCAAGGAGCTGTAGCGGCCTTTTATAAAGAGGTTGGACCAACTGCCGTCTTCCTGCTGGCAGCGATCCATGAAGGCCAGATATTTTGAGGCCAGACCTTGTCCTTCTTCCATGAAGATGGACAGGATTAATGCCCTGGCATTATCATCCAGGGTATGACCGCTGTAGGGATCAGGTTGATCCAGGCGGCTAAATTGTAAAATACCTGTCTCATCGGTCATTTTATGAAAATGTTGGTAAGTTAGCATAAGTTAAGCTATTATCCTCCCATAACAATTCACTATCCAAATTCAATACGGATCTAAACAGTTTCGTATATTGCTGACCTACACTAGGCCAGGTCCAGTGTTTTCCTAACTTATAAGCCTTTTTCTGCAATTCCTGCTTTAAGGCTGGATTTTGCAGAATTGATTCCATTAAAGCGGCCAGTTCTTTAGCACTGGCTTCTTTGGCCAATAGTCCTCGTCCTTCTGATAGGGTTTCAACAGCATAGGAATAGGGGGTTGAAACAATAGCCCGGCCACATCCTATTGCAAAAGCCATGGTTCCGCTGACCGCCTGATCTTTATTGGGATAGGGACTGAGGTAAATATCACTCATATATAAATATTCACCTAGTTCCTCATTGCTCAGGTATTTATTCACAAAGCGGACTTGATTCTCAATTCCCATCTGACTTACCATGTTTTCCAGCTTCTGGCGGTATCTTTCTCCTTCATATTTTACCAGCATGGGGTGAGTTCGTCCAAGAATCAGGTATATTATCTGGGGATATTGGGGGGCCAGGCTGGCTATAGCCTCAATACCCAGCTCCAATCCTTTGCCAGGTCCGATCAAGCCAAAGGTGCTAACCACTTCTCGCCCTTGCAGTCCGTATCTTCTTTTAAGCAATTTATTCTCCTGGGCCTTGAATTCCGGCACCCCATGGGCAATAAGATTGAGCAGCTCGGATGGAGCTTCATATAGATCCGCCATCATCCCTAAGGAATTCCTGGTCATACACACTATTGCCGATGCCCGTCCGGCCAGATAATTGAGTATGTTTTGGCAGCTGCGGGAGGGATTGGGCAAGACGGTATGAGTAACAAGGACATAGGGCTTTTCCAATAATCCTACCAGGTCCATAATATATTCACCATCTGGACCTCCAAATATTCCATATTCATGTTGAATAATTAGCAGGTCAATATCGGGGCTGGCGTTGATAAAGGAGGCGGCCTTAATATAATCAGCTTGATGCTGACGATCTATTTCAAATACCACTTCCGGGGGGTAGTCATACCTATTTTTTTCCTCCGATACTGCCATTACCCTAACTTCATTTCCTTGCAACAAGAGGCTATTGCGCAAGTCCATGGAAAAGGTAGCGATACCGCATTGTTTGGGAGGATAGGTTCCTAGATTGAGTACAATCATTATTTCACTCCTTTATATCGTTGTAAGGTAATAAATAAGATTATTCCACCAGGCTTTAGCCCTTATACCCTTTTTAAAGGCTTAATGGGATAATGCCGGGGCCGCGCCTGTACGCTCCAAAACCGCAAATAGCTCTTGTTTTATTTTTTCCAGGGCTTCCGGAGTATTGCCTTCACAACGTACAATCAGTTCCGGACCGGTGTTGGAAGCCCGAACCAGGGCCCATCCATCCGGAAATATTATGCGGGCTCCATCAATATCAATGATTTGGTACTTGTTTTTAAAGGTTTGCAAAACCCGATCCACCACCTGGAATTTTTGCTCATCCGTACTGGGTAGCCTTATTTCCGGAGTGGAGTAATATTTATTGATATCAGCCAGCATTTCGCTAATGCTTTGCCGGCTAAAAGAGAGCAGTGATAAAAGCCGGGCTCCGGCATAGATGGCATCATCAAAACCATAATAATCGTCGGCAAAAAACATATGGCCGGACATTTCACCGGTAAATACGGCATCAATTTCCTTCATTTTGGCTTTAATCAGGGAATGACCGGTCTTATAAATTATGGGCCTACCCCCCAATTTCTCAATTTCATCAATCAGACTCTGGGAGCATTTAACTTCTACTATGCATTGGGTACCGGGATGACGGGTCAGGATATCCCGCCAGAAAAGAATCATCAGCATATCACCCCAGATAAGATTACCCTGGGCATCAACCACTCCCAGCCGATCTCCATCACCATCTATGCCTATACCCAGATCCGCCTGATGTCGTTGGACTTCCCGAATTAGATCCTGCATATTGTCCGGGTTAACCGGATCGGGATGATGGTGGGGGAAGGTAGGATCAGATTCACAATAGAGTTCTGTTACCTCACAGCCCAGGCTTCGAAAAATCTGGGGAGCGAAAAGGGAAGCAGTCCCATTGCCGCAATCAACTACTATTTTGGGCAGATTGGGCCCCATGCTGATTTTGCTTTTTATCATTTCACTGTATTCAGCTCTAATGTCATAATCATAGGTAATACCTGGGGGAGCAGTGATAAAGTTCCCTTTTTCAATTATTTTATACAGCTTTTGAATTTGCTCTCCGTAAATAGTGGAATCCCCCAGGAGCAGCTTGCAACCGTTGTATTCACCAGGATTATGACTGGCAGTAATCATTATACCGGCCGGGATGTTCAGATGGCGGGCCGCGAAGTAGAACATGGGGGAAATAACTAGCCCTAGATCTACAACATTGCAGCCTGAATCTAATAAGGCTTCTACCACCGCGTCTCTCAAGCTGGGAGAGGAAATCCGGTTGTCTCTACCTACCAGTATGCTGGTATACCCCTCCTGCACAGCCATGACAGCAAAGGCCCGAGCAATATCCTGCATCAATTCATAGCTTAATTCTTTTCCTACCAGACCTCGGATATCATACTGGCGAAATATATGCTTAATAAATATCGCCTCCTTGTCAAAAGTTTTCCATACGGTAAACATATTAAAGCCATCGGCATTTTATTCCCATTAGCGGCATTATATTAAAGCAGATCCAAGCGCTCTTTTGCCTTAAGAATTTCAGTAACTTTCCGTATGTCCTGGGAGCGGTGACGGTTGGACACCAGTATAATATCATCAGTTTCAACCACCAGAGTATCTTCTACCCCGTAAAGGACTATAGTTTTTTCCTTTTGTTTAACCACACAGTTTTGACTGTCCAGCACTACGATATCAGAGCCTGTACAAACATTGCTCAGTTCATCTTGCTCATGAAGATCAGCCAGGGCATTCCAGCTGCCCAAGTCACACCAGCCAAAATCAGCCGGTACTACTGCCATACGTTTGGATTTTTCGGCTATTCCATAGTCCAGGCTGATACTGGGTAATTCCGCATATGAGGATAGATAAGCCTCAAAACCTTGGCTGATTTTCTCATGAATATCCGGTAAATGATTTCGAAATTCATCCAGGAGTACTGAAGTAGAACCTATATAAATGCCGGCGTTCCATACATATTGCCCCGAGTTAAGATAGGTTTGGGCGGTGGGTAAATCAGGTTTCTCTCGAAAAGAGCCCACCTGGTATACGTTGCCGATTTCCCCGATTTCCCATTTGCTTTTCTCAATATATCCATAACCGGTTTCGGGACGATCGGGAGCAATACCGATGGTAGCAATATGTCCCGTTTGAGCTGCCCGGATAGCACGCTCCATGCTTTCGGCGAAAGCCTGCTCATCGCTGATATGGTGATCAGCCGGGAAAAAACCCAGGATTTGATCTGGGTTTTCCTCTTGCAAGCGGGCTAAAACCAGGCCCACTGCTGGGGCGGTGTTTTTACCTTCCGGTTCGGTCAGCACTTCGATCATATGCGCATCAGGACGGTTTTTTATTAGCTCCTCAATGCCGGGTAGCAAATCATCGCTGGTAATTATGATGATTTTGCCGGCACCGGCATTAGTTAAGCGGTCTATAGTGTTATCCAGCATAGATTTATTATTAACCAGTTTACAAAGTTGCTTGGGCCGCAGCTGGCGGCTTTCCGGCCATAATCTAAGTCCCCGGCCTCCCGCTAGTATTACTGCAATCATATTTACCTCCGTCATGTATATCTATACATATATGATAAAAGCCCGCTGCTTATGCTGACTGTAAAGCTTCACTTTATTTATTATGGCTTAATAGAAGAGATTCTATAAGTTGGGGCGCAGGAAAAAAAAGGAAGTCATCCAACTGATTATAGATGGATCGGTGAAAGCAGCGGTTAATTGGAAGGTCAAATGATAATGCATCAACTGGCTTGCCCTGGTGCTGGAGCCCAATCCAATCAACAGTCTAATGAAGATCAAGTTTGGACCCCATAAATGCACTGGCATCAAGTGTTGACTAAATTTCATGAAGAGGCTGGGTATACCGTCCAAAGATCTTATATAGCAAATGGTCCCTGTAGATTATCGGGGCGGGGACCAAAGAACTGATAATAGGTGCACTGTATTCTACCGTTATATAGCTTGCGTTTTTTATCGCTTTTGCGCTTAATCAGCTTTTCCAAGGCCGGATGGGAGGTCAGTATATAAAAGGACCAGGTATTCAGATTCTGGAAAACCGGGATCATGCTCCGGTACAGGTTTTCTACCTCTTCTTTTTCCGCCAGGCGTTCTCCATAGGGGGGGTTGGATATCAAGTAGCCATATTTGTAGCGGGAATTTAATTTACGGGCATCCTGCTGCTGAAAAGAGATCAACTTTTGCAAACCGGCTTCCTGGGCATGGTAATGAGCCAGCTTGATAGCCTTGGCATCTATGTCCGTACCTCTGATGCCCAGGGGTTGGTCATGCCTGATCAGGTCCCGGGCTTCTTCCCGGGATTTTTGCCAGAGATGGCCCGGTATCTGGGGCCAGCTTTCCGCTACAAAATCCCGGCCTAGTCCGGGAGCTATATTGCGGCCGATTAAGGCGGCTTCTATAGGTATGGTTCCGCTGCCGCAAAAGGGGTCCAGGAGGGCCCGGTCCGGCTTCCAGCGACTGATAGTGATTAAAGCTGCAGCCAGGGTTTCTTTAAGGGGGGCCTCCCCCGATAACTTACGGTATCCTCTTTTATGCAGTCCAGCTCCACTGGTATCAATAGTAATAGTAGCCTTATCCGAAAGCAGAGCTACCTCTACCCGGTAACGAGGTCCGGTTTCTTCGAACCACTTGCTTTTGTGTTTTTCTTTCATTTTTTCCACAATAGCCTTTTTTACTATAGCCTGGCAGTCCCGCACACTAAACAATTTGGACTTGATGGATTTTCCCTCTACCGGAAACTTAGCCTGAGCCGGAATCCAATCATTCCAGTTGAGGGCCTTGGTTTTTTCGAACAGCTCTTCAAAAGACCTGGCTTCAAACTCCCCCATCTTTAGCAATAATCTATCCGCACTCCTCAACCATAGGTTGCAGCGGGGAATTGCCGTGATATCAGCAAGAAAAGTCACCCTGGCGTTTTCCACCTGCAGTTCCTGGTATCCCAGTTGTTTCAATTCATGAGCTACAATAGCCTCCAGGCCGAAGGCGGTGGTGGCAATCAATTCAACTTGGCCCATTTTTACCTCCCTGCTTTTATTGCTTACTATTCTACAATATATAAATGCAAAGTACTAATATCCTAGGAGATAGGCATGTAAGGATGGAATAAGCTTTATAATTCAAGCTTAATGAGGAAAACCGTAAGAAAGTTCGGGACGAATCTATTATGATTCCGGCGCTACCGGAATTTCTACCGGGTAGATGTTGGTTATGCTTAGATCGGTGTTCTGATTGGACTCGATAGTAATAGGCCCTTCCGGTTCTTGCCTTACCAGGTATTCCCCAGCCAGGTTAAGCTCCTTGACCGTATAAACTCCCGGGTCCAGTTTTAATGTGATACTCTGGCCGGGTTTAATGCTTTGGGTCAGAGCCCCCCCTTTTCCCTTTATTATCACTTCATAAGATGCATCAGCTGGTGCATAGCCCTCTACGATTTTAATTATATTTAAAGTACCCTGGACCGGAGCCCTATTGTGCTGGGTACCTACGGGGGAAGGATGGGCAGCTGCCGGCTGGCTTATTACAGCCTGGCCTGGATCTGTAATAAGCTTTACTGCGACTTGGGTGACTTCAATAGGATTGGGGCAATATATGGATTGACTCCAGCATTCATTTTTTCTGCTTTCACTGCCGGGTTGGAACAGTCTAAACATATAATTCCCTGCCTGGGGGTTGCGATTATCTTTAAAATCATAGTGAATGGTATAAAGCTGGCCCGGTTTAAGAGCTGGAACTTCACCCTGAGCTAATGGCTTTTCGCCCGCTGGACTTCCCGCTTTACTAAA
>JAAYNQ010000042.1 GCA_012520725.1 Syntrophomonadaceae bacterium
ACAGGCCTACAACGAAATTTTGGAGATTCCTTGCGGCGATTGTAGGGGCGGTCTTCGACCGCCAGCCGTGCATGCTACGATATTCCGGCGAATGGACCGGCGGGCGAGCGCAGCTCGCCCCTACGGACCTGCGTTATGATAAGTTGGTGCGTACCACCGGGGTCGTTCCCTGGTCCAGGACAATCATTTGATCCGCTTGTCTGATGGTGGAAAATCTATGGGCAATTATTAATATGGTTAGCTGGCCACGTAAGTTTTCAATGGCTTTCTGAATCCGCTTTTCGTTTTCCCGGTCCAATGCACTGGTTGCCTCATCCAGAATCAAGAAGGACGGTTTTTTTATTAGTGCCCGGGCCAGCACTATTCGTTGTCTCTCTCCTCCAGAAAGACGCACACCTCTGTCCCCAACTACTGTATCCAGGCCTTCGGGCAGCTTGGCCACAAAATCGCCCACCGCCGCCAAATGAAGAGCCTTCCAGATATCCTCTGTTTTGGCCTCTGGATAAGCCCAGAGCATATTATCCCGGATAGAGGCATTAAATAAAAAGGCATCTTGGGGCACGTAACCAATACTTCTTCTCCATAAATGTACATTAATGCTGTTTAGCGGGACCCCGTCAATCAATACCTGCCCTTTTTGCGGAATCAGCATACCGGTGAGCAAATCAGCCACCGTACTTTTCCCCGAACCAGAGGCCCCCACCAGGGCGGCCGTACTTCCGGCCAGAATGGTAAATGACAGGTTTTTCACCGCATAAATGGATTGTTCCGGATAGTAGCTATAATAAACATTCTTAAACTCTATCCTATCCTGAAAGCCCTGGGGGCTGGGAGGCGGGTTTTCAAGATATATTTCCTTTTCCTTCTGGCATTGTCTTTCAAAATCCATCACATCAAGAAAAGCGGGCAACATCATAGTTACCTGCTGCAGTCCCCCTTGAAAGGAAGCAAACTTGGGCCAGAGGCGGGCGAAAATTACAATGATTATTAGGATTTCCTGAGCTTGGGTATGGAAAAAGCTTACCATGCTATAAAAAAAGATGCTGATAAAAGCTGCGGCCCCAACCTTGTACAGCATTTGGGTTCTGCTTTGCAGCTGGTTAAAGCATACAAAATTGTTGGCAATGGCTTCCCTTAATTCTCTGAATTTTGTGATGTGCAATTCTTCCAAACCACAGCTTTTGACTTCCTTAATACCGTTTAAATGCTCACTAATAGCAAAAAACAAATCCCGGTTGTTTCTGGACAGGGCTACCCCCATCTCCTTCACCTGGCGCACCTGATTGCGGGTTAAGACGTAAAAAACTAGACCTCCTCCTATGACAAGCAGTGTTAAAAGGGGAGATAACAAGAAAGCGATCAGGACTTGAATCACCGCTAGAATGGCCGTAGCGGTTAATCGGAAGAAGAAATGAGTCCCTCCTGACACCCGTGCCAGTTCCGAGGCAAAGATTGTTGTCAGATCGGACTTCTTTTTGGCTGCCAAGAATGGCCATTTTGCATAAGCTAAACCCTGGAAAATCCTGATGCTTAGATGGCTATGCAGGGATTGTTGAATACGGACACTTAAATTGGACTGGTAGCGTTGTAATCCGCTCTGCATCACAATCAGTCCCATATATATAATAAGCACCACCGGCAAGCTAAGTTCCGGGCTAATTGATTTTGAAAAACCCCCAAATGAAAAACTGATGCCCAGAGTTGTTTGAGACATTTCCCCAATACCGGCAAAATGAAGGAGCGGAATCAGCAGCAGGATGCCGATCCCCTCTAAAGTCCCCAGAACCACCATTAAGAACAGATTAAGCATAATCCTGCCCCGGCTCAAAGAATACAATTTTTTTTAGATAGCGCCAAATTATTTTTCTACTTGCCTTGGGGTAGTTTTATTGAATCAGGTCAGTGGCCCGGTGAAAATATAATTCTAAATTTGAAAAAGAAAACCTGCCACTGGGGCGGGTTCAAGAAAAAATAATATTCTATTTTAGGTGACAAGCTGGGGCCAGGGTATTCCAAATCTTCCCTACATCCTCTCCCCTACAGCCCGGTTTTCTCGTGCAATGCCTGTATTCGCTTCAAATCCTTCATGGATACAGACTGTATGTTTCTTATAATTATAAAAGTGCGCTGGCGTTTGCCCACCAGGCACTTGAGTCCCCGCAACACCCAGCTAACCGGCAGTAAAAAGGGCAGCCGGTGCAGAAATGGGTATAGAATACTCATATGCTTTAACCCGGGGAAAAATATCTTGAGCCGGTATCTGAGTTTCATCAGGCCCACCGACCTTGGCCCATGGCCTTGGTTTTTATTAATGGCGGTAATGATGCCGTGCTTCCCGGTACCATACATCCCGCTGGCCAGGATATAATCAGCTATTTCGTCGTACAGCTCATTGCTCTCCGCCTGGCCGAACCACACTTGACCCAGCTCCACCATATGCCGGGCAAATTCCTGGAGCTTGATTTCCTCCAGTTCCCGCTGGATGTAATTCCGGTCCATCAAAGGCCCGTAATGCTTTTCATAGAGCCAGATATCCAGTATGGAACGAATGCCGGTGCCGCCTTTGCTAAAGTGTTTGGCCAGATGGATGAGAAGATAGATATAAAAATCCTCCCAGGATAGGCGGTGGATATACTGACTACCCTCTTCAAGCCGGGCTCTGGCCCAGGTCTTTTTTAAATACCCGCTGTAAGGAGAATCCTGGGCCACCAATCTTCTATGCATTTCGATATTTATAAATGGTTCTTTCACATATACATCATGGTTAGCCCCAAAGTGCTTCAGGGTAAAGCCCATCCCCAGCATTAATTCTTTTACTTCCTCGGTCTGTTCGTCCTTAAAGAGAATATCCAGGTCGGCCATTAGCCGCATATCCGGTCGGGGATAGAGATATTTGATCAGGTACCCTTTCAAAGGCAGGCAGAAAATCCGGTGCTTTTCCAAAGTTCGTAAAACCTGCTCCAGGGTAAAGTGCTGGGCTGCTTCCTTGGCCAGGGCAAATTTCCTGTCCCGCTGGAATTTTTCCATTGTAGCCTGCTCAGGCCGCCATTGGGGTTCCAGTTTTTCGATCCCATAGCATAGCATATTGGATAAATGGTGATAGGCGGCTATTTCATATAGTCTGGCCCAATTCAGGTTTTCAGGAGGATTAGCAGGAGGAGCCGCATTTACTAATGAGGCCAGCATATGAATCAAATAGTTCCTCTCCGCCAATAAGCTATCCATGGGTATTGCTCCTTTCAGACTTTTGCCCCTTTGGCCAAGAAACCTTTAAATCTGTAATAAAACCGCCGGATGGGAAAAAGGAAAACCCACAGACGGGAATATAGGCGGTACCTAAAATCATCGCAGGAGATATACTGCTCGTCCCGCCAAATGCCCTTAACCACGCCTATTACCTGGCCGGGGAGAACCGGGAATTCCTTGCTCCCCTGATGATCCCCGGCAGTCACATAGCCCTCTTTTTTAACCCCTATGATCCGGTGCAGAATATATTTGCCATCCGGCCGAACATAAAGGGGCAGGTCATATTTATGAAGGATTTGGCCCCCGGTCTTAACCAGGCAAATCTTGTCCCTCCCGTGCCGCAGGAGGGGGGCCATGCTATGGCCGGTAACGGTAAAGATCACTTCTTTTCCGCCCTCCAGAGCTTCTTCTATAAGGGGGGATAGCTCCGCCAGGGCAACCCTTTTATTCAAGGATATCAGCCGCCTTTAACCGGGCCAGAAATTCGCTGAGATCCCTTTTAGCAGCCTCTGCTTCAACCTCATATTCCTCTAATAAGGCCTTCAGGAGTCTGTCCTCCGTAGTATCCTGGGACAGCTGCTTCCACAAAAAAGCGCCGGTGCCGTTTAGGGTAATCATACCGCTAAAGTTCAGAGCGGCCCCTACAGGTACCACCACATTGGTTTCCGCTACTTCCCGCAATAAGTAACCATCTTTAATCTTCATCCCTGTTTCGCACCCTTTCCATTACCCGTTAATGGTGTGATATACCAGCTTTACTCCCTCGGTGCTGACAGTGCAGCCCAGTTGGTATACCGGAATTCTCTTCAGTAGAGCATCCAACAAGGTCAACAGCCGGTCCATTTTGTCCCGGTCACCCAAGGGGCGCAGGCTTTGATAGATCAGCCATTTCACCCCTTCCCCCTTGTCTAATCGGCGAATCCGGTTTTCCCTGGCCTGTTCCAGAAACACGATGGCCTGCAGGGGAGCCTTTAGGTTTAAATTCAGGTCACTTTTCCCGCTCCAGGGAGTACCGTATACATAGAATCTATCATCTAAAAGGCGCAGGGCCGGCTTGTCGTCATTAATTATCAGGGCTTTGTCATGGCCAAAGTATTGCTGCCACAGACCGGCATGGGTGGATTTTCCCGTACCGCAGGGAGCGGAAAACAGTATCGCTTTTTTATCCAGGGCAACCGCTGAGGCATGGAGGCAAAAGCCGTCAAAGTCCAGTAAAGCCCGGGAGAAAGCAAAGCCGGTTAGAATGTATTCCACTTCATTCAATGTAAAATAAGGGTGTTTGGCCTGGTACAATTCCAGCTTTTCCTTGGGCAAGGCGATAGTAATATCCGCTGGGGCCGGCTGATCCATCCGGTATAGCCTGCCCTGCCGTTTCAGGGTTTCCCCCAAACAGGCCATCTCAATGGTCAAATCGGCTATTCTGTAATGCTCCATTTTAATCCCTCTATTTATGATACATGGGTATGGCTTGATCCATATTTGCAGCAACCTGCTCCCTTACTCCATTTTAGCCTCTCCAGTTTATATTGCATTGACGATTTTAAGGTTTTCAAAAATAAACAGGTACCTTGATTCTTCAATAAGCAGAAATGACAAAATCATTCCAGTTACGAAGTATCAAGATACCTGGCGATTCAAAGTCTCACCCCAGCTCCTATTTTGTTCTTTTCTAGTGCCGCACCAGAATTACATCCCTGAGTAACATCAGAAGTTCAACATCCTTGTCCTAATTGTCAGGATATTCAATAAGTTCACACGAAAATGGTTTATCCGCCGACAGATTGGCAATCATTGCGGGCGACCGCAGGTCGCCCCTACAGAGTCGCACCGTTAGTATGGATCACATGCAGATATGTAGGGGCGGTCTTTGACCGCCCGCCGGGCATAGTTCAAAATTTCATGCTCGGTTGTGTTCCCTCCCTGATCATGGGAGTTGATAAGTTGGTGCTTGGCACCGTTCCGTATTATAACCGGCAATAATGTGATAAAATATAGTAACCCAAAAAACTGAGGGAGATTTCATCTTGCCTTTGCCTCAGTCTCGAATTGTCAGAATATTTAATAAGTTGATAAGTTGGTGCCTGGCACCCGGGGCCTACTTTAACGATGGCGGGCGACCGCAGGTCGCCCCTACAGGCTTGCTACGGTATTTGCCGGTCGTCCGACGGCGGGCGAGCAAAGCTCATCCCTACAAAGTAGCACCGTTAATATGTGATAAGTTGGGGTCAGCTACCTTGGGGTTATATGGGGTTACCCGGTCGGACCAGTTGGCTGCATGCACCTTACCAGGCTCGGCTACACTTTCAAGTACCAGGGTTTATAAAAGAGCCTCATCCATAATGGATAAGAAAGCAGCAATATCTCTCCTTAAAAGCTTGGAGGTTTTGAACAGTTTTCTTAGAAGAGCTATCTCTTTTTTCGAGTCAATGTTGATACCATAAACATTTCTAAACACATGCCTGAAACCCCTAAATTCGTTTAGCAAATTCAATAGCTCTATTGAAAACAACCTGGGCCTCAAGCCATTTAATTCCAGGGTCATATTGAAAATCAATTGGTGATGCCAATCATCACCCTTGGGCATACCTTCTCCGGTCGCTCTACAAACATGGGACGCAATTTTTTCTACCGCACTATAATAGTCATGCAGATAGGAACCGATAGCCCTACGAGCAATATCGCTGTCTATATCTAATCCTGAAATTCTGCTGCTCACCGGCTTTGGAAATAATCCTTCTTTTTCCAAAGCCTTTTCAATTAGATCAATATTGCGCAATTCATATTCAATCCTGGCCTTTAAAGCTATGTATTCACTTTTGTTCATCAAAGCTGCACCCCTTTCTCCTCTATGTTTAATCGCATACTATCCACAACATCTGTGCTGCAAGCTATGCTTACTTCAATTTCTCCTGCAATCATTTGTGCTTCATGGAGTGCAGCAAAATAATCCTCTTCTAGCTCCTCAACATAGAGGTCGATATCGGAATAATCATCAAACTTGCCATCTACCAGAGAACCAAACAACACTACCCTTGATACGCAGTATTTTTCTTTTAACATGGCTGCAATATCGTTGGCTGCTTTTATTGCTTTTTGCTTTCTCTGCTCAATAATTTGCTTTTTTTCTCGTTCCATCAACCGGTGGTTTTTTCGAATTTCCTCAATCATTAAGTGGTTCCTCCCTTTCGGCTTCCGCCATTAGGTTAACCATATGGGATTCAGAATGAATTTTATTTGATTGTACCATATTTTTACAGCACTTAAAATCAGCCACGCTATCCTACTTGACAAGTTTACAGGAAAATGGTTTATCCCTACCTACAATGGTTCTAATCGCCGAAGATATATGGTTTCCAAATTAACACGAAAGGTCTATCCATAATTGGTAGCCATCGCTGGCGACAACCAGCCGGTTATAGACAAGATTTTGCATATTCCCTTGTATTTCATAATCATGCTGCTTGACAAGTTGCTGGCAGGCACCGGAAGCCACAACCCTTTCACCAACCCCATCTTCCTCCACGCAGATCATACGCCCCGTTCTTCAACCCGCCTATTAGGCCAGGATTTATACATTATTTGCGGTTGGATTAATATGATAATACCTAGAAAATAAACCTTTTCAGAAAATGGGTGGATTCCTCACTAATTATAACTCAAATTACTATCACAAGTAGAAGTGAAGCAATGTTAAATAGTCCAAAATCCTCCGCAGGCGGCCACAGGTCACCCCTGCAGATAGCCCGGCGGTTAATGAACCCAAAAACGATAACGGTACGAAAAACAGTGAGATTGAGCTGGAGTTCACTGCAGAAGGCATTATCAAACCGGAAATTGCTGAAAGGATCATTAAAACAAGATCAGATGAACTGATCCAGGCGCTCAAAGCCAAAGATGCAGACGTGATTGCTGAATATGTTCATCCAGACAAAGGGGTGAGGTTTACTCCTTATACTCATGTTTCAACAGATTCAGATCAGGTTTTTGAGCAGGAAAGCATGAAAGGGTTTTTTTCTGATCAGCAGGTATA
>JAAYNQ010000043.1 GCA_012520725.1 Syntrophomonadaceae bacterium
GAGTGGGAATAGACGTTAAAATGCCTCTGAAGCCAGAAAAATAAAGGGTTTCAGAGGCTTTCATGGTGCATGCTGGTTCAACCGGTGATTGAGTATAGTCCTCTCAGGCCTGGGTAATAATTCATTTAAACACGTGAACAGGCATAATTTGCAGCCCATCATATTATATAAGGATAAAAAGGGTTTTAAAGCTAAAGTTCATGGACCCGGCTAGGGAGGAGCAAAGTGGAAGATTTAATAAAGATGATGGCAGCCCAGGTACTGAGCAGGCTGGATGATTTGGAAAAAGAAAGTGATTTCGACTACCTGTTAAACCTATCTGATCCCCAATTGCGTAGTGAAGCAAGTGACTTATACCAGAGCATCTGTAAACTTCGTGAAGACTTACGGGGCTTGCTTTGAGGCAGCTCAAGAGCTGACAGCCTCTAAGCTTATTTTGTCACTGCTCCCCTGGCCACGGCAGGGGAAAATCCTGGTTGACACCCAGTAAGGGCTTTGTTAATATCTAGATGTAGTTAAATAAACATATACAACACGAAAGTGTGTCTAGGGTTCCGCATTAGATCAAGGTAATGGACTGGTCCGAGTGACACAGGCGCATAATGGCGCTACACCGTATAGGGATAAAAGCCCAGGCGGACAGGTTTCGGTTACGAAACTCCCCGCCTGGGCATTCTATTTGCAAAGACAATGATGGATTGGTCAAATAGAAAGCAGCCCTAAACCATAAAAAAACCGGGGTTTTACCGGAAGAACCAGGAGGGGTTATCCATGCCGGATATCGGGATAATAATGGGCAGTGATTCTGACCTGCAGGTAATGAAAGAAGCTGGAGAGATGTTGGACAGATTTGGTCTTAGCTATGAATATACCATTTGTTCTGCCCATCGTTTGCCCCAGGCTACCGCTGAATATGCTCAAAACGCAGCGGCCAGAGGAATGAAAGTAATCATCGCCGGGGCTGGGGGAGCGGCTCATCTACCCGGGGTAATTGCTGCTTATACTCTGCTGCCGGTGGTAGGGGTGCCAATAAAGAGCAATACATTATCAGGGATTGATTCACTCTATTCTATAGTTCAGATGCCTAAGGGCATTCCAGTGGCTACGGTAGCTATTAATGGCAGTGCCAATGCTGCTCTATTGGCGGTACAGATCCTGGCCTTAGGAGATGAAAAACTCCATACGGCTCTGCAACAGTACCGGCAGGAGATGGCTGAAGGTGTACAAAAAAAGGACCGGATACTAAAAGAAATGGGAGTAGAAGACTACCTGAAAGAGAAAAAATAGCCTCAGGGAGCTTAATAAGCTCATAGGGATCTCGATCAATACCCTGGAAGACGGCAATAAGACTTCAGGAGGATGGCAAATGATAGCAAGATATACCTTGCCTGATATGGGCACCATATGGTCGGAAGAGAATAAGCTGCAGAACTGGCTAAAGATTGAAATCGCCGCCTGTGAAGGACAGGCTTTGATCGGACGCATTCCTCCAGCAGCAGTGGAAGTAATAAGAAAAAAAGCTGATTTTAATATACAAAGAGTGAGGGAAATTGAAGCCGAAGTGCATCACGATGTGATCGCTTTTTTGACCAATGTGGCTGAATATGTAGGGGAGGAATCCAAATACATACACTTGGGGCTAACCTCCTCCGACATATTGGATACCGGCCTGGCCTTACAGATGAGAGACGCGGCCGATCTAATACTTGAAAAATTACAGGCCTTAAAAGAAGTGGTGGGGGATAAGGCCAAAAGATATAAATATACCTTTAACATTGGCCGGACCCATGGCGTTCATGGTGAGCCTAGTACCTTTGGATTAAAGATGGCCCTCTGGTACAGTGAGATAGAACGCAATATAAAGCGCCTGGAGCAAGCCCGGGAAGTCATAGCTTATGGCGCTATCTCCGGAGCAGTAGGAAATTTTGCTCATATAGATCCCCGGGTGGAAGAATATGTATGCAAAAAACTGGAATTAAAACCCTGTCCCATTTCCAGCCAGATCATTCAGAGAGACCGCCATGCCCAGTTTATGACCGTCCTGGCCATTATTGCCAGTTCCCTGGAGAAAATGGCCACTGAAATCAGGAATCTGCAGCGTACAGAGATTCTGGAAGTGGAAGAACCCTTTCGAAAGGGACAGAAAGGCTCCTCGGCTATGCCCCACAAGAGGAATCCCATGATGAGCGAAAGGGTAGCTGGATTATCAAGAGTTGTGAGGGGTAATGCGGTAGCTGCACTGGAGAATGTAGCTCTTTGGCATGAACGGGACTTAACCCACTCCTCGGTGGAAAGGGTTATTATTCCTGATAGCTGTATTTTACTGGACTATATACTGGAGAAATTCCACGCTATTGTGGCTGGCCTGATCATATACGAAGACCGGATGATGGAGAACATTAAGCTAACTCGGGGACTGATATTCTCCCAGGAGTTGATGCTGAGTTTGGTCAATAAAGGCATGCTGCGGGAAGATGCCTACCGCCTGGTGCAAGCTCATGCCATGCGTAGCTGGCAGGAGAAATTGGATTATAAAGAGTTGATATTGCAGGATCCGCTAATAATGAGTTATTTAAGTGCTAGCGAAATAGAGGGCATATTCGACTTAGACCAATACCTGAATGGGGTGGACCATATTTTTAGGCGCTGTGGATTGGATTAGGTGGGAGGAAAAGGCATGGAAAAAAGGGAGAAGATTTACGAGGGTAAAGCTAAACAGATATTTGCGCTTGATGATGAAGCTTATTTGATTATGGTCTACAAAGATGAGGCTACTGCATTTGATGGGAGTAAAAAAGGCATTATTGAAAATAAAGGGATAATTAACAACCGGATATCTTGCCTCTTGTTTAAGTTGTTGGAGAAAGAAGGAATCGAAACCCATTTTATAAAGCAACTGGATGAGCGCCAGGTATTGGTGAAACGCCTGCAGATGCTACCGGTAGAGGTGGTGCTGAGAAATGTGGTAGCCGGCAGTTTGGCCCAGCGCTTAGGGATGGAAGAGGGAAGGGAGTTGCAGATCCCCATTATTGAGCTTTATTACAAAAATGATGATCTGCACGATCCCATGATTAATGAATACCATGCCCTGGCCATGGGCTGGGCTACCCGGGAACAGCTGGAAGAAGTGCAAAGACTGAGTTTAAGGATTAATCAGATATTAAGGGATTTCTTTGCTGGTATAGGCCTGATACTGGTGGATTTTAAGCTGGAGTTTGGCCTTTATGATGAGCAGATAGTACTGGGTGATGAGATCTCCCCTGACAGCTGCCGTTTGTGGGACCAAGTCAGCCGGGAAAAATTGGATAAAGATCGCTTCCGCCGGGATCTGGGGGGAGAAGTCGAGGCTTATCAGGAAGTAGTAAGAAGAATTGAAGAGGCCCTGGGATAAAACAGCTATTATAATAGCTTGCTTTCTCGTACTGAAGCAGGAATGAGTTTTGTGCTTGTGCAAGCCCAACCATAGCAATGAAAAAGTTCTCTAGCAATTATAAGTAGTACCAGGACTATATATCTATAGATTAATCGGCTTGGTCAAGAGAAAATCATATGACGTGGAAGCAGCATATGGCTGGGAACCCTAATGGAATAGTGAGGGAAAAGTTTGGTATTTAAACAGGAGGAGGCCACAAGGTGCTAAAAGCTAATATTTATGTGACTCTGAAGAATGGGGTGCTGGATCCTCAAGGAGAAGCAGTTAAAAAGTCTCTTAAGATTCTGGATTTTGGACAGGTCAATCAGGTGCGCATCGGCAAATTTATTGAAGTATGGTTAGAAAGCAGGGACCAGGCAGCAGCCATAAAAGAATTGGAAGAGATGAGCGATAAACTGCTGGCCAACCCAGTTATAGAAGACTACCGGGTGGAAATAGTGGAGGTAAACCAGTCATGAGGTTTGGGGTAGTAGTTTTTCCAGGTTCCAACTGTGATAGGGATTGTTATCATGTGATAAAGGAAGTAATGGAAGAGCCGGTAGAGTATATATGGCATAAGGAAAAATCCCTGAGCGGTTTCGATGCCCTGATTCTGCCGGGCGGGTTTTCTTATGGGGATTACCTGCGTACTGGGGCCATTGCTCGTTTCTCCCCTATTATGCCGGCAGTGATGGATTTTGCCCAGGCTGGGGGCCTGGTATTAGGCATCTGCAATGGTTTTCAGATATTGCTGGAAGCCGGGTTGTTGCCGGGAGCCATGCTGAGAAACAGCAGCCTGAAGTTTATCTGCCAACCGGTGTTTCTTAAAATTCAGCGTAATGATACTCCGTTTAGCAATAAATTTAAGAGCATGCAGGTAGTTAAGATTCCAATAGCCCATGGGGAAGGCAATTATTATTGTGACCCCCGGACTTTGCAGGAAATGAAAGATAATGGTCAGATCCTCTTTACCTATTGCAGTGCTGACGGTGAGGAGACTATGGAATATAATCCCAACGGATCCCTGGCCAACATAGCTGGAATTATGAATGGTAAGGGTAATGTCTTAGGAATGATGCCCCATCCGGAAAGGTATTCAGAAGATATTCTGGGCGGCCGGGATGGGTTTAATATTTTTGCTTCTATGATCAATTGGCTGAAGGGGGTGGGATAATTATGAAAGAACTGACTTATAAAGAGATGGGATTGTTGGAAGAAGAATATGAGCAAATCCTGGGAATATTGGGTCGCAAGCCCAATTACCTGGAACTAGGCATGTTTTCAGTAATGTGGTCGGAGCATTGCGGATATAAAAACTCCCGTCCTTTGCTGAAAAATTTTCCCACCGAAGGCCCTCAGGTTATTCAAGGTCCGGGAGAAAATGCCGGGGTAGTAGATATAGGGGATGGCCAGGCCCTGGTCTTTAAAATCGAAAGCCACAACCATCCTTCAGCTATTGAACCATACCAGGGTGCAGCCACCGGTATAGGGGGTATTGTAAGGGATATTTTCACTATGGGGGCCAGGCCCATTGCTTGTCTTAATTCCTTGCGTTTCGGCAGTTTGGAGGATGAGAGGGTAAAAGAGCTTTTGGCTGGAGTCGTAAGTGGTATCGCTGATTATGGTAACTGCCTGGGGATACCTACGGTAGGAGGAGAAGTCTATTTTAATCGGGCTTATCAGGGAAATCCCCTGGTCAATGCCATGTGTGTGGGGCTGGTTAACACTCAGGAAATCGCTTATGCTACAGCCAGTGAAATAGGCAGGCCCCTTATGCTGGTAGGAGCCAAAACCGGCCGCGACGGTATCCATGGGGCTACTTTTGCCTCGGAAGGACTGAGTTCTGCTTCGGCCCAAAAAAGGCCTTCAGTACAGGTGGGGGATCCCTTTATGGAGAAATTACTGATAGAAGCCTGCCTGGAACTGATAAAAGAAGACCTGGTAGCGGGAATGCAGGATCTGGGAGCCGCCGGACTTACCAGCTCCATTGCCGAAGCCGCCAGCAAAAAGGAACGAGGGGTAAAAGTGGACGTATCCCGGGTGCCCAGGAGGGAAGCGGGAATGACCCCTTATGAGGTAATGCTTTCTGAATCCCAGGAGAGGATGTTGATTATACCCCGGGCAGGAAAGGAAGGGCGAATTGCGGAAATTTTTGATAAATGGGGATTGGACGCCACCCTTATCGGTGAGGTCACTGGAGATGGCCTTTTTAAAGTCTATGATGGGGACGTGCTGGTAGGAGAGGTGCCGGTCGCAGCTTTGACCGAAGGATGCCCGGTATATGTCCGGGAAGGGTTGGAGCCGTCTTATTATGAGGAATGCCGCAATTCCAATCTGGAGGAACTCCTGGAATATGATACCGGGGAAGCTATCAAGCTTTTACTGGCTTCACCTAATATTGCCAGCAAACACTGGGTGTATTCCCAGTATGATCACCAGGTGATGATTAATACCGTATTGGTGCCCGGAGAGGCTGATGCCGCAGTATTAAGAATAAAGGGAAGCCAAAAAGGAGTGGCTCTGACTACTGACTGCAATGCACGCATGGTCTACCTGGATCCCTATCAGGGGGGGATGATGGCGGTATGCGAAGCAGCCCGCAACCTGGCCTGTGTAGGAGCCAGGCCTTTAGCCCTTACCAACTGCCTTAATTTTGGCAGTCCCGAGAATCCCCATATCTACTGGCAGATGCAGGAGGCTATACGGGGAATGGCGGAAGCGGCTAGGAAACTGGGCACTCCGGTAGTAAGCGGGAATGTGAGTCTTTATAATGAAACCGCGGCCGGAGCCATATTTCCCACTCCTGTGGTGGGTATGGTAGGCCTGATAAAAAATATAGAGCACCGCTGCGGTATGGCTTTACAGGATGAAGGAGATTTACTGGTCTTGTTGGGGCCAATCCGGGAGGAGCTGGGTGGATCTGAATACCTGCAAGTATGTTACGGATTGGAAACGGGAAGGGTGCCCCAGGTGGACCTTCAAGCAGAGAGCCGGCTTATTGAACTGTTGATAAGCCTTATCGATGCCCGCTTATTAAAGTCCTGTCATGATATTTCGGAAGGGGGATTGGCTATAGCTCTGGCCGAATCTGCTATCAAAGGAAAGAAAGGATTCAGAATTAAGTGGGAGTGGAGGGGAAAGCGCAAAGACCAAATACTCTTCTCTGAAGCACCAGGCCGGGTGGTAGTAAGCCTGAATGAAGAAGATTTGGCGTCTTTGAGCAGTTTGGCTACTCAATATGAGGTTGAATTTCATATACTGGGCCGGGTGGGCTCAGAGCGAATGATTTTGGAAGAAGAAGGCATTGAATGTGTAAACCTGGCAATACAGGATATGACCAGGATTTGGGGGGAGGCCATAGAATGCCACATGAAATAGGGGATAGATTTAAAGATGAGTGCGGGGTATTCGGTGTATTTATAAAAGAGCCGGAGAACGAGAACGATGCGGCCAGGACTGCCTTTTATGGACTCTATGCCCTGCAGCACCGGGGGCAGGAAAGCGCTGGAATTGCAGTCTCCGATGGCCATAAAATAAGCCTGCACAAGGGTATGGGGTTGGTTACCGAGGTCATCAAACCCGATACCATTAAGAAATTAAAAGGAAATATTGCTATAGGACATGTTCGTTATTCCACCACTGGAGAAAGCGGAATTGTAAATGCTCAACCCATGGTATTTCATTACCTGCGGGGAATGCTGGGTTTGGCCCATAACGGTAATCTAACCAATACCACGGAATTAAGAAAACAGCTGGCCACTTATGGTTCCGTATTTCAGACTACTACCGATACCGAATTGGTAGCCAACCTTTTAGCCCGTTATTCCCAGGATACTCTGGAGGATGGGCTTAACAAGTGTTTGATTGATCTTAAAGGAGCCTTTGCCCTGATTATTATTACCGAAGACAAATTGATCGGCATAAGGGATCAAATGGGGATCCGTCCTCTCTGTCTGGGAGATTACGAGGGCAACTATGTCCTGGCTTCGGAAACAGCCGCCCTGGACACTATCGGGGCCAAGTTTATCCGCGATATTAAGCCAGGAGAGATTGTTATCATAGACCAGGAGGGGTTGACTTCCAGCCAGGTAGTTAAATCTCCCCGCTGTGCTCACTGTATTTTTGAGTATGTTTATTTTGCCCGGCCTGATAGCACCCTGGATGGGATAAATGTTTATCAGGCCCGGAGGGAATTGGGTAAGCAGTTGGCCCGGGAGAGGGATATTGATGTGGATTTGGTTATACCGGTACCGGATTCTGGTACTGCAGCAGCCCTGGGTTATGCCGAGGAAGCTGGCCTGCCTTTTCAGGATGGTCTGATGAAAAACCGCTATGTGGGCAGAACCTTTATCCAGCCAACCCAGAAAATGAGAGAATTAAGTGTTAGATTAAAGCTGAATGCAGTAGACAAACTGGTGGCCGGCAAGAGGCTGGTCATGGTAGATGATTCGATAGTAAGAGGGACCACCAGCAAACAGATAGTACAGATGCTCAGGGAGGCAGGAGCCAAAGAGGTGCATATGGCGGTTTCTTCACCTCCTACCAGTTATCCCTGCTATTATGGCATAGATACCTCGCGCCGGGAAGAACTGATAGCCAGCAAGATGGGAGTAGAGGAGATTAGACAGTTTATTGGAGCCGACAGCCTGCAATACCTGAGCCGGGAAGGTATGTTCCAGGCTTTAGGAGACAACGCCGGGAAATATTGTGATGCTTGCTTCAGCGGTCTTTACCCGGTGGGAATAGAAAGTTAGATTATAAACAACTTATTGATTTAAGTAGTCAGGGCGACGGCGATACTGCAGTAATAAGATGGTCGGGAGGTTTAATATGGATAAAAGGGCACTTAGTTACAAGGAGGCTGGAGTTGACATAGATGCCGCCAACCAGTCAGTGGATATGATAAAAAAATGGGTAGGCATGGCTAATCGGCCTGAAGTCCTAACCGATATCGGTTCTTTTGGCGGGCTATTTGCCCTGGATATGGGCAAGTACAAGGAGCCGGTGTTGGTTTCCGGCACCGATGGAGTAGGTACCAAGTTGAAAATAGCCCAGATGACCGGGATTAGTGATACGGTAGGGATAGATCTGGTGGCCATGTGTGTTAATGATATCCTGGTGCATGGGGCTGAGCCTTTATTCTTTTTGGATTATATTGCAGTAGGTAAATTAAAACCGGATCATATTGAAGACCTGGTTAAAGGAGTCAGCCAGGGGTGTGTAGAGGCCGGATGTGCTTTGATTGGCGGGGAGACAGCGGAAATGCCGGGTCTTTATGCCGAGGATGAGTATGATCTGGCCGGTTTTGCAGTAGGAGTAGTGGAGCGGTCCCGGATAATAGATGGAAGCAAGATCAAGGATAAAGATATTATCATAGCTCTGCCCTCATCGGGCTTGCATTCCAATGGCTATTCCTTGGTGCGCAAGGTAATGGAAAAAGCGGGTATGAGTCTGGATGATGAGCCCCAAGGCTTAGGAAAACCCCTGGGTAAAGAACTTTTAACCCCTACCCGCATCTACGTTAAGACTGTACTGAGCCTGCTGGAGCAGGTGGAAGTAAAAGGGATGGCTCATATAACCGGGGGAGGCCTGATTGAAAACCTGCAGCGGATACTTCCTTCAGGACTAGGAGCCCTGATAGAAGAGGAAAAAATTCCGGTTCCGGCCATTTTTAATCTCTTGCAGGATCTGGGCGGGATACCCCAGGGCGAAATGTATAGGACTTTTAATATGGGTATTGGTTTTGTGCTGGTTTTGGCCCCTGAAAACTGCCCCCAGGCTTTAAAGCACTTGCAGGATAGGGGCGAAAAGCCGATAATTATAGGAAGTATTAGTGCTGGGGAAACAGGGGTGGTTATAAAATGAAGCAGCTTATGACTGCCCGGCAGCTTAAGCTGGCGGTACTGGCATCAGGCCGGGGAAGTAATTTTGATGCTATTTGCCGGGCTATTGAGAGAAAAGATCTGAATGCCCAGATTCTAGTACTGATAAGTGATCAACCCCAGGCTCCAGCCCTGGCCAAAGCAACCGCCAGGGGTATTGAAGCCTTGCCCATTAATCCCCGGGATTATTCAGGCCGCGATGCCTATGAAGAGCGCTTGGTGCGGGAGTTAGAGGCCAGGCAGGTAGACCTGGTAGTTCTGGCCGGATATATGCGCCTGGTAGGTAAGGTTTTTCTCAAGGCTTATGAACATCGGGTATTAAACATTCATCCAGCCCTACTGCCTTCCTTTCCCGGGCTAAATGCTCAGCAACAAGCTTTGGATTACGGGGTTAAGTTTAGTGGCTGTACAGTTCATTTGGTTGATGAAGGAATGGATACCGGACCTATCATAATGCAGAGGGTGGTACCGGTATTGGATGATGATGACCAGGAAACTCTTTCCCAGCGCATACTAAAGGAAGAACATGAGCTATATTGGCAGGCTTTGCAGTTGATAGCTGAAGGGCGAGTATGGATTGAGGGCAGAAGAGTAGTAGTAAAGGCCGATTAGAGAAAGCGGCAGCGCTTTTTCAGTCGCTTAGCCAGAAAATACATAAGATAATTATAAAGGGGGAAAACCTGAATGAAGCGAGCCCTGCTTAGCGTTTCCAACAAAGAAGGAATAGTAGATTTTGCCCGGGGTCTGGAGAAATTGGGATTTCAGATAGTATCTACCGGGGGGACTTACCAGACTCTCCTGGAGGCGGGAGTAAAAGTTATTAAAGTATCAGACCTGACCGGTTTTCCAGAGATTCTGGATGGTAGGGTAAAGACCCTGCACCCTAAAGTCCATGGGGGTATATTAGCCCGTCGTACTGCCGAACATCTGCGGCAACTGCAGGATAATGAGATAGAGACTATTGATTTGGTCTGTGTTAATTTATACCCTTTCCGGGAAACGGTTAAGAAGGAAGGGGTTAGCCTGGAGGAAGCTATCGAAAATATAGATATTGGTGGTCCTACCATGATTAGATCGGCAGCCAAGAATTATCAGGATGTTATTGTGGTAGTTAAACCAGAACTCTACCAGCCGGTATTAACTGCTTTGCAGGAAAAGGGAGACTTGGCTCCGGATCAGCGCTTAAAATTGGCTTTGGAGGCCTTTAGCCATACCGCTGCTTACGATGCCATGATAACAGCTTACCTGTCCGGGATTACCGGCAGCCTTTTCACTGATAATTATGTACTGGCCGGGGAGAAGGTTTACGAGCTGCGTTATGGGGAAAACCCGCATCAGAAAGCCTGCTTCTACCGCAATATGACTCCAGGCTTGGGCTTGCCGGATGCCCGGCAGCTAAATGGCAAGGAATTATCCTATAACAATATTATCGATGTGCAGGCAGCCTGGGCTTTGGTCAAGGAGTTTTCCGAGCCCGCCTGTGTAATTATAAAACATACCAATCCCTGTGGTACTGCAATAGCTCCAGAACTGGATCAGGCTTATGAGAGGGCTTTTGCTGCCGACCCCAAATCAGCCTATGGAGGAATTATAGCCTTCAACCGGCCAGTGGACCAAAAAACAGCGGAAAAAGCGGCTGGACCTTTTATGGAGGCCATTATCGCCCCGGGCTATGAGGAGACTGCCTTATCAATTTTTCAAAACAAGAAAAACCTGCGGGTTCTACAATTGCCTATCCAGGAGCAGCGGGATTTGCAGCTTAAAAGCGTGGACGGTGGATTCGTGCTCCAGGAAACGGATGAAGATGCTTTGACAGCGGAAGATCTCCAAGTAGTAACAGATAAAGGGCCCAGTCCGGAACAGATCAAGGACTTGCTCTTTGCCTGGAAAGTGGTCAAACATGTTAAGTCCAATGCCATCGTGGTAGCTAAAAACTATACTACTCTGGGAGTGGGAGCAGGCCAGATGAACCGGGTGGGTTCAGCGGCC
Organism: Syntrophomonadaceae bacterium; assembly: GCA_012520725.1. GTDB lineage: Bacteria > Bacillota > Syntrophomonadia > Syntrophomonadales > Syntrophomonadaceae > JAAYJK01. Next base: position 11,284 of record JAAYNQ010000043.1, read on the forward strand.
ATAGCCCTGGAACAGGGTAAGGAAAAATGCCAGGGAGCGGTTATGGCCTCAGATGCTTTTTTCCCTTTTAATGATACAGTAGAATTAGCAGCCCGTTATGGCATAAAAGCCATCATTCAACCCGGAGGTTCCATTCGGGACCAGGAGAGTATAGATGAATGCAACCGCCATGGAATTGCCATGGTATTTACTGGTTTAAGGCATTTTAAACATTAATTCTCCGTCAAAGACCCAGCCCAACTAGTAGCTAGCAGCCATTGATGCAAGATGGCAGCAAATCATGCCATACCCAACTACGAAAGGGGGTAAGTCCTTAATAAGGGGCTAAAGGGCTATTAAACCGGGAAGTGAATTTTGCCCGAACCCCTTTCGTGGTGAGGTGATCATGGAATTATGCCCATCAATCAGCAGTAACAATACTTTCAAGCATACGGCATTAGCCCGGCAACAAGCCAGGCAAGAGATATTTCTGTATTCGAAGCACAAGTAATATCTGGCCAGGGAATCAAGATTAGACTCCAACGGCGGAGTAAAGGACAGGGAGGTTTTAAATTGGGTAAGAGAGTACTGCTTATTGGTCAGGGAGGTCGAGAACACGCCCTGGCCTGGAAGATTGCCCAAAGCCCGGTACTGGAAAAGCTGTATGCAGCGCCGGGCAACCCGGGTATGGAGGAATTATGCCAGTGTATTCCTATCCCGGCTACTGATGTAAAAAGCTTGTTGGATTTTGCCTTACAGGAAAAAATTGATCTTACCGTGGTGGGGCCGGAGGCTCCTTTAATGGAAGGCATTGTGGACCTGTTTGAAGAACATGGGCTAACTATCTTCGGACCGACTTCAGCTGCAGCCAGATTGGAAGGCAGTAAGGTATTCACCAAAAATCTCCTGCAGAAGTACGGCATACCCACAGCTAAATACGATGTTTTTGATGATATAGAACTAGCCCGGGAACACCTAAAAACCTATACTGATTATGGTAAGGCAGTAGTGGTTAAAGCCGACGGACTGGCGGCTGGTAAAGGGGTAGTGGTGGCAGCCGATTATCAAGAGGCCAGCCGGGCCCTGGATGCCATCATGAAAGACAAGGAATTTGGTAAGGCAGGAGAGCAGGTGGTAATAGAAGAATGCCTCTTTGGGCAGGAAGTAAGTTTCTTTGCCATCAGTGACGGCAGCAATTTTGTTTCCCTCTTATCAGCTCAGGATCACAAACAGGTTTTCGATGATGATAAAGGACCCAATACCGGCGGGATGGGGGCTTACTGTCGTCCCCCCATTTATACTCCAGACTTGCATCAAGAGGTGGTCGATCAGGTAATAGCGCCGGTGATAAAGGCTATGGCGGCTGAAGGTACCCCCTACCGGGGAGTGCTCTATGCCGGACTTATGATTACGGAAGCAGGCCCTAAGGTACTGGAGTTTAATGCCCGGTTTGGTGATCCGGAAACCCAGGTCTTGATGCCCATGATTAAAAGCGATATTCTGCCCTTGCTGGAAGCTGCAGCTAAAGGTAAACTGGGTGAGCAAGAGGTTGAACTGGAATCCGGCACCTGTATCTGTGTGGTGCTGGCAGCGGGAGGTTATCCCGGAGCTTATCAGAAGGGCAAGGAAATCAAGGGCTTGGATAGTTTGGATCCGGATACCCTGGTTTTCCATGCCGGTACCAGCAAAAAGAACCATACCTTCTATACCAATGGAGGAAGGGTTCTGGCTGTGGTCCGCCGGGGTAACGATATGAAAAATCTAATAGATCAAGTATATCAGGAAGTAGAGAAAATAAGTTTTGATGATATGCATTATCGAAGGGATATTGGCAGGAAGGCCTTGGGGGGAAGGATATGAATCCTAGATTAGCTCCTTTTCTAAGGGTAGGAGGATTAGCAGTCCTGGTATTAATGCTGCTGTACCTGCCCACCCGGGAGTTTCTGAAAGTTACATTTATGCTGGGAATACCCCTGGTCTTTGCCCTGGCTTTTATGAAAAAAAGCAGTAAATATTCCCTGAGTTGGTTTTTTGCCCTATTGCTGGCCTTGATGGCACTAGGGGGATACCTGTATATGTTGAGCGGTTTACCCCAGCGTATTGCCGTGCACCAGATAGAAATGGATGCCAACATTCTAATGACTGAAGGCCGGTTCGATGAAGCCCGGGAAAAATTCAGCCAACTTGAACCATATCTTAGCCCTGAAAATTTAAATGTCAAATATTCTCAGGTAGATAAGGAAAAAGAAGCGGCACTGAAGGTGGAAGAAGCCCGGGAATTGATGGAGGCTGGAAAAAAGGATCAAGCCCGGCAGCTTTTGGAATCGGTACCATCTGACAGTATGGCTCAGCGTGAGGCCGCTCGCCTGTTAAAAAATTTAAGAGAGTAGGAGAATTTTAATGGTTACACTGGAACAAGTAAAGGCCAACCAAATGGTGCAAGCTTACATGAGATTGGGTAATGAGTATATTGGTACCATCGGGGCTATTGAGCACAGTCTCAGTCATGCCGAGTATGTTTCCAAGCTATGTTATGAGATACTGCAAAAACTGGGGTATTCCTTGCGGGAAGCGGAGCTGGCGGCTATTGCCGGATATCTGCATGATATAGGCAACCTGGTTAATCGCTACGGGCACGGTATGTCAGGGGCCCTGCTGGCTTTCAATACCCTGATGGAGATGGGTATGGATCCGGAGGAAGTTGCTGCCATTATGGGGGCTATCGGCAATCATGAGGAACACGCAGGGGGGCACAGTATTAATGTTATCGGAGCTGCCTTAATCCTGGCCGATAAGTCTGATGTACACCGGTCCCGGGTGAGAAAACAGGAGATCTCTTCTTTTACCCCCAGAGATAGAGTAAACTATGCAGTAAGCAATACCAGGCTTAATATAGATGCGGAGAATAAAATGATATCACTGGAAATTGACATAGATACTGAAGTCTGTTCGGTAATGGAATATTTTGAAATCTTCCTGACCAAGATGTTGATGTGCAGGAGGGCGGCTCAGTACCTGGGCTGCGAATTTGCACTAATGGTAAATAATAATCGATTATTATAGGGAAGACTGCCCTGCTGTAGATGGGGACCGGGGGCGTAGGCAACGAATGTGGAATCATCTTAAGATCCCTGATTATAGCTGCCCTTGGGCAGTTGGTGGAAGCAGGCAGGCCCCAAAGAGCTGGCGGATGGTCTTTATTAATATAACTACAAGGAGCCGATAAAAATGAGAAACAGGCAAATTCCCAAGGGATTGCGGGATTTACTACCGGATGAGGTTAAGGTAATTAGAAATATGGAGAAAAAGGCGGCTCAGCTTTTTTCCAGTTATGCTTATGAAGAGGTGATGACTCCCACCTTTGAATATCTGGAAGTGATAGAAGCTGGGCGTGGGAGCAGGCGGGAGGATCTTTTCCTATTTGTGGACCGGGAAGGAGGCATCCTGTCTTTACGGCCGGAAGTTACCGGATCCATTGCCCGTATGGCGTCAATTCACCTGCATGACGCTGATTTTCCCCGGCGCCTGTTTTACATGGCCAATGTTTTTCGCCATGTGCAACCCCAGTTGGCCCAGTATCGTGAATTCAGACAGACCGGAGTGGAACTGCTGGGAGCAGAAGGCATATGGGCTGATGCCGAAGTGATAAACATAGCGGTAAAGCTGCTGGAAATCATGGGTCTGAAAAGCTTCAAAATCAGTATTAACCAACTGCCTATTTTCAATAGTCTTTTGGATGAAAGTGGCCTGAACAGCGAAGACCGCAGCTTGGTACGCCAATTGGTGGAAGAAAAGGATCTGGTGGAGCTTTATCGCCTCCTGGAAGGCCTGGATATAGATGATGAACTGAAAGATACCATTGCTGCCCTGCCGGTCTTGCATGGTGGATTGGAAGTAATTAAGCGTATACCCTATGTGGAGAAGAACCGCAAGGCCTCGGCAGCGGTAGAAGAGTTGATAAAGATTTATGATGCCCTTAAGCTATATGGAGCCACCTCACATATTGTAGTGGATATGGGGGTATTGAGGAACCTGGATTATTATACCGGATTGGTCTTCGAGGGTTATTCCCCGGATCTGGGTTATGGATTGCTGGGAGGCGGGCGTTACGATAATTTGTTGGGACAATTCGGCCTCAGCTGTCCGGCCACCGGTTTTGCCCTGCACATGGATAGGCTGGCCCTGGTTTTGCCCTGCCGGGAGGAGGAAAGGGATCATTACCTGCTGGGCGGAGGTGACTTTCCCTCCCTGATTGCTCAGGCTGAAAAGCTGCGTAAACAGGGATATATTGTGGAAATGGACCTGGGAGGACACAGCCAGGCTGAGCTGGAGAAGAAGATAGAGGGGAAAGAGAACTGGACCCTGATTTATTTGGATTAAGGGGGATGATAATTATGAAGCAGGATTTTTTAACTATTGCCCTGTCAAAAGGTACCCTGCTCAAGCCAACGGTAAAATTGCTGGAGCAGGCCCAACTGCCGGTCAGCGGCTTAAGTGAAGACAGCCGTAATATGGTCTTCAGCTATGAAGAAGAGGGCATAAAATACCTGATGTGTCGTCCCACCGATGTTCCCACCTATGTAGAGCAAGGCGCGGCCGATTTGGGGATAGTGGGTAAAGATGTGATTGTGGAACAGGCCAAAGATGTTTTCGAAATGGTTGACCTTAAATATGGCTACTGCCGTTTTGTAGTGGCGGTACCCGATAGTATGAAAGACCGCAATTTGAGGGAGTTCAATTACCGGCGGGTGGCCAGCAAATTTCCGCTGATAACGGAAAAGTTTTTCCGGGAGCGGGGCTTGCAGGTTGATGTGATTAAGTTGCATGGCAATGTGGAACTAGCCCCTTTGATGGGTTTGGCCGATATGATTGTGGATTTGGTTTCTACCGGGCGTACCCTCAAGGAAAACAATCTGGTGGAGCTGGTAAAAATAATGGATTCTACCACCAGGCTTATTTGTAATCGGGTTAGTTATAGAATCAAACATGAGAGAATTCAGCCCTTGATAGAAAAGATCCAGAAAATTGTGAAGGGTGGGACCGGAAATGAAATTGCGTAGGATTAAGGCATCCAGTTCAGAGTTAAGCTCTTTTTTAGAGGCCAACTATGAGGATATGAAACAGTATGAAGGCCAGGTGCAGGAGATTGCTCAGAGGGTGAGGGAGAAAGGGAATCAGGCTATTTTTGAATATAACCAAAAATTCGATGGGGCCTTGATTAATGAAGATAATTTTATGGTCAATGAAGCGGAATTCGAAGCCGCTTATGATCTGGTAGATGATGAATTTATATTCGCCTTGCGGGCTGCCATTGACAATATCGAGGTTTTTCATGCCCGTCAGCTGAGAAATTCCTGGATGGAAGCTGATGAGAGAGGCTGCATTTTGGGCCAGGTATTCCGTCCCCTGGAACGAGTAGGAATATATGTGCCTGGGGGTACGGCCGCCTATCCCTCTTCGGTGCTTATGAATGCCATTCCGGCTCAGGTAGCCGGGGTGCAAGAGATAGCAATGGTAAGCCCCCCGGGGCGGGATGGGAAGATGAACCCCTATACCCTGGTTGCCGCCAACGAATTGGGCTTGCGGGAAGTGTACAAGATGGGTGGAGCTCAAGCCATATTTGCCCTGGCCTGGGGAACCGGGACCATTAAAAAAGTAGATTTGATCAGCGGCCCTGGCAATATATACGTAACCCTGGCCAAGAAAATGGTTTACGGAGATGTTAATATAGATATGCTGGCCGGACCCAGTGAAATACTTATAGTAGCCGATGATAAGGCCAACCCGGTCTATGCAGCGGCGGACATGATGTCACAGGCTGAACACGATGTGTTGGCCCGCAGTATGCTGATCAGTACCGATGAAATCTTTTTGGACCGGGTAGAAGAGGAATTAAACCGGCAGCTTGAGACCCTGACCCGTAAGGATATTATTGCTCAATCCCTGCAACGATACGGGGCCTTGATACTGGCTGAAAACATGAAACAGGCCTGTGATGCAGCTAACCTGATTGCAGCAGAACATTTGGAATTAATGGTAGAACAACCTTTTGAACTGCTGAGCCTGATCAAGAACGCCGGGGCTATCTTTATGGGGCACTATACCCCGGAACCGGTTGGGGATTATTTCGCCGGACCCAATCATATACTGCCCACCGGCGGAACCGCCCGTTTCTACTCCCCGGTTAGTGTGGATACCTTCACCAAGGCTTCCAGTCTGATTTATTATTCGAGGCAGGGTATAAAGGATGATGTCGACCAAATAATGAAACTGGCCATGGTAGAGGGACTGGGGGCCCATGCTAATTCCCTTCGAGTAAGAAAGGAGGATTAATGATGGAAAAGCTTAGAAAGGTTGAAGTACAGAGGAAAACTAGTGAAACTGAAGTTCTGCTGCAATTGAATCTGGATGGTACCGGCAGTCACCAAATTGATACCGAAATACCCTTTTTGAGTCACATGCTGACTCTGCTCTCCCTGCATAGTCTCTGTGATCTTAAGGTTACTGCTCGAGGGGATGTCGAAGTTGATGATCATCATACAGTTGAGGATATAGGCATATGTTTCGGGCAGGCTCTGGATCAAGCCTTAGGAGAAAAAAGGGGTATTCGCAGGTATGGGGCTGCCACTATACCTATGGATGAGGCTTTAAGCCGGGTGGTGATTGATCTCTCGGGTCGCTCGGTATTGGTATATAATGTGGAATTGGATCGGGAGTCCATCGGCAATTTTGCCACTGAAAATGCCCGGGAATTTTTTAAGGCAGTGGCCAACGGGGCCAAGATGGGAATACACATCGATGTGTTAAGGGGCCAAAATACCCATCATATACTGGAATCTATTTTTAAAGCTTTCGCCCGGGCTCTGAAAGAAGCGGTAGAAATTGAGCCGCGCATGGAGGGCATCTGGTCTTCCAAAGGCAAACTGTAATAAGGCTGATAAAGGCTTAATGCCGGGGGGAATACACTTTGATAGCTATAATCGATTATGGAGTAGGCAACTTGGCTAGTGTAAGAAATGCCTTGATTAAACTGGGACATGAAGCAGTTATAAGCAGCAGCCCGGAACAGATTTTACAGGCCGACCGGGTAGTGCTCCCAGGAGTAGGAGCATTTGGGGATGCTATGAACAATCTTAGCCGCTTGGGTCTGGATAAGACGGTTAAACAAGTAATAGCC
>JAAYNQ010000044.1 GCA_012520725.1 Syntrophomonadaceae bacterium
ACCCCTTTGTCTGGATGAACATATTCAGCAATCAAGTCTGCATCTTTGGCTTTGAGCGCCTGGATCAGTTCATCTGATCTTGTTTTAATGATCCTTTCAGCAATTTCCGGTTTGATAATGCCTTCTGCAGTGTACTCCAGCTCAATCTCACTGTTTTTCGTACCGTTATCGTTTTTGGGTTCATTAACCGCCGGGCTATTTCCATTATCTTCGTTACCATTGTTGCTGACATTGCTTTGACAAGCAGCGATACTTAAAACCAGTAACACAGTTATAATGATAAGCAGGTATTTTCTCCACATAAATAATTCGCTCCTTTCTTCAGTGCCAGGCACCAACTTATCAACTTATTGAATATTCTGACAATTTATGGGCAGGACGTTGAACAGGCTCCGGTACCCTAACACCACCATATCATATTTACAATTCTAATTTAAAGATCCTCATTTTTGCTTCTTTATGAGATAGGATTTTTCTATTTTCAATCTTTTCAATCGCTCGCCTTTGATTCCTTATCTATTTTATGTTGGACGTATAGATGATACTTAATGCCCGGCATCTTTTTTTCAATAAAAAGGGAAAAAGTAATTATTTTAGAATATATATTATTATTATCTTATTATCTTATCGAGGCGGACGGAGGTTGAGTGCCAGGCACCAACTTATCAATATGTGCATGCACCCTTACTGGTCGGTAATACTAATAGTATCTGTACCGCTGGTGATATGCTTGTACCGGAGGAAGAGGAAAGGAACGGTAACGTCTTAATCTGTAAGGGCGACCTGCGGTCGTCTGCCCGAGTTCTAGCCTAGAATAACGTTGTAACCTGTTGGGGCGACCTGTGGTCGCCCGCCGGTGCTCCTACAAATACCGTAGCAAGCCCGACTGGCAGTCGAAGACCACCCCAACAATTAGGGCCATAATCGGCAACATGTAATAAAGGTGAAGGGTATTCCAATGACGGGTAATACTCATGAAAGTGTATACATTTAAATGATAGAGGTTTACTATGCTTCAAATAATTCTATTTTTAATTTTAACCGTTTTGTCGCTGCTTGCACTGGCAGGTATTTTGCTCCTGTCAGCTTATTGTGTCATTGCCCGCATAAGAAAAAGGACGAATTCAAAGCAGCTTAATCGCCTGAAAAAAACGGCGGTATTCTTTTTCCTGGCCATGATATTGAACCTGGGGTTAATTACCCTTTCACAGCTCACCGCTTCCACTCCACCTATTGTTGATGAAAACGGGAACACGCCAAAAAACAGCATTGCGGAGCTTAGAGAACTTGAACTGAACGGCAGGAAGCAGTGGATCAGCCTGAGAGGCTGGAGCAAAAACGCACCCGTCCTGCTCTTTTTGGCGGGAGGTCCCGGCGGTACTCAGATGGCGGCGGTGCGACATGAATTAGCCGAGTTGGAGAAGCATTTTGTTGTTGTCAACTGGGATCAGCCCGGTTCCGGCAAGTCTTATTATGCGGAAAAGATTGAAAATATTACCCTCCAAACCTATATTCAGGATGGTCACGCTCTAACCGGGTACCTAAAAGAGCGCTTTTCCCAGGAGAAAATATATCTAGTAGGTGAGTCTTGGGGCAGCGCTTTGGGGGTTTTCCTGGTTGATAAGTACCCGGAGTCTTATCACGCCTTGATCGGAACCGGGCAAATGGTGGATTTCGTTGAAACCGAGCGGATGGATTATGCCAAGGCCATGGAGATCGCTAAAAATAGGGGCGACACCGCTCTCATAGAAAAGCTCACGGCCAACGGTGAGCCGCCCTATTATGGCCAGGACGTAACCTGGAAGAGCGCAGTGTACCTGAATTATCTCAGCCAGTATATGGCTCGAAACCCTGAAATTCACAATCCCGGCTATAACACCTTTCGGGACATCGCTTCCTCTGAATATGGGCTGCTTGATAAAATCAATTACCTCCGCGGCATTATCAATACCTACGGCCATGTGTACCAGCAACTTTATGACATCGACTTGAGGTCGGATTACACCAGGCTGGAGGTGCCGGTCTATTTCTTCTTGGGGCGACATGATATCAATGCTCCAACGGTATTGGTGGAGGAATATGTGCAGGTTCTGGATGCGCCTGATAAGGGAATTGTATGGTTTGAGCATTCCGGCCACAGCCCCTGGATCAACGAGCGGGCAATATTTATCAGGGAGGTATTGTCATACTTTTCGGAAAACCATGCGCAGGAATAAGTATTATTCGGAATAAGGTAAAACAAGCTACGCAAATTGAATGGCGGCCAGAAAAAAAAAGGACCTGGACGGCAGCTACTTGGTAAGATATAGTTGACAATACAATCTACCAGGAAAGGAGCCGCGAGAACCATGCCCAGTAATAAGATTATGTACTTAAACCAAGGAGCCATAAAGCAGGTATTAAGGAAGGTAGTTCGTAATCGACAGATGCGCCAGATTATTTTTCTGTTACTGCTGATTGCTATAATGACCAGCGCGGCTTGTACTGCATCAAAGGGCAGCATGGTCATACAAGAGGATCCAAATGGAAAAGGATTTACCCTGGATTTCAAGGAGTGGAGCTCAGAAACCAAGAGTGAATTATCCCTTGAGCAGGGGGATGTATTGCAGTTTGAAATAGTCCGAGAAGCGGGAGAAATTGCTCTTAATGTCAGGGGTAAAAACGGCAGCGAACCTTATACCGGAAACGACATTTGCTCAGGGACATTTACTGTAACTGTATCTGAATCGGATAAATATGATATACGAATCACCGGTAAAAAAGCCACCGGAAAGCTTACGGTCAAAAATCTGGGAAGTAGCGCTGAACCACCGGTGCCAGCCTCCAACTGAATACTTGTGCCTGGCACCTAGGGTAGGTGCCAAGCCCCTACACGTGCCCGTCGGTTATCCATATTAACGACGCCACTAAAAGGTGAAAATGTGAAAACCAAAACTGTTTTGTTAGGAATACAAGAATGGCCAATAGCGTAAAAGCCTCTATGGGTTTTGAAGGCCTAAAACCAAGCGTATATGCACAAAAAGTCGGCCAGTGTTATCTTAAAGGGACAATCAGTAGCCAGGATGCTATTGCCAAAATAAGAGCAAAGCATAGTTCGAAGTCTCGACGATAGAATGGGAAGCAGTCTTCAACAATTATTGATTATGGGCGCCAAATAATTATGAGAAATATTTTAATTCTCTACAGCAGCTATATTAATACTCGTATTTTCTCTATTACTTCTTGCACAATAAAATCTGGAACCTGACAGGCAAATTGAGCATTTCTTGCTTGCCAATCAAGACTTTTAACCTGATCGCTTAAAATTACGCCTTGAACTTGTAGTTCCGATGGTATTTTTACTTCAAATGGATAACCTTTTACTTGTGATGTAATAGGGCACACAAGGAATAAACTAGTCTTATGATTATACGCTTCTGGGGAGATAACTAGAGCAGGTCTTTTTCCGGCTTGTTCATGCCCAGCCTGAGGATTAAATTCTAACCATATAATATCTCCGCGTTTGGGAATATAACCCTTTACCATATCTCCCTCCCGACTACCGAACCCGTATCTAATTCATCATGCAGATTTTCAGCAGTGATATCATTTAACATTTCTTCTAAAGATAACCTATTTTTCTTAATTATTATAATTGCGTCATCTTTAAAACTAACTTCAACTATCGTCCCATCATTTATTTCTGCTTTTTCGGCAACCCACTGCGGAATGCGTACCCCGAGACTATTACCCCATTTTGCGACCTTGGTTTGCATTACAAAACCCCCTTATTGTTTAAACATAGTATATACTGTTTTCGATAAAAAAACAATAATGCAAGAATCCCGGGGCCAGATACCTTGATTCTTTTTACCGTAGTCTTAGGGTTTTACGGTTAAGAATCAAGTTGCCTGTCCCCGGGTTGAGAAAAGGCTAGGTCTGTAGGGGCTAGCTGCGCTGGCCCGCCGGTCCGTCCGGAAGAAAACCGTAGAAAACCCAGCGTCGGCGGTAAACACCGTATATTCTGGCATTATACAGCGGGCGGTCGAAGACCGCCCCTACAGATTTGCACCGATTAATACCCCTAGAATCGAGATAAACCATTTTCATGGGAACTTAAGTACCAAGTCTGTAGGGGCTAGCTGCGCTGGCCCGCCGGTCCGTCCGGAAGAAAACCGTAGAAAACCCAGCGTCGGCGGTAAACACCGTATACCTGGCATTATACCGCGGGCGGTCGAAGACCGCCCCTACA
>JAAYNQ010000045.1 GCA_012520725.1 Syntrophomonadaceae bacterium
GTCGCCCGCCAGTAAATCATATAGGGGAGGTCACAGCCCCGTATATTTTCTTTTCAAAATTTTGTGTAGTTGTATAAGCTTCTATTATTAGATATAATTATCGCAACGGACATAGGACGGCTGAAAATTAAATATGAAGGAGGTGTTTGGGTGCTGGAAAACGATGCCAGTTTACAAATCATTCCCCTGGGCGGTTTGGGGGAAGTTGGTAAAAACATGACGGCATTCAGATATCAAGATACTATTATTGTCATTGATGCAGGATTAATGTTTCCGGAAGAAGAGCTTCTGGGTATAGACATAGTTATTCCTGATATCACTTATTTGCTGGAAAACCGGGAAAAAGTAAAAGCTATTTTATTAACCCATGGTCATGAAGACCATGTGGGAGCCCTTCCATATGTCTTGAAAGAAATTAATGTACCGGTTTACGGCAGCAGGCTGACTTTGGGTATTGTAGAGCGTAAATTGGATGAGCATAATCTTAGCGGAACCATGCTTAATGTAGTCAAACCAAGAGACAGCTTAAGTATTGGACCTTTTGAAATAGAGTTTTTCAGGGTATGTCATAGTATTCCGGATGCCATGGGGATTGCTCTTCATACCCCATTGGGTATTGTGGTTCACACCGGTGATATTAAATTGGATCAAACTCCGGTTGACAACGAATTGGTAGATTTTAGAAAGTTCTCCGAACTGGGGGAAAAAGGGGTACTGGTCATGTTAGGAGACAGTACTAATGCTGACCGGCCGGGTTTTACCCTATCGGAACGAGTGGTGGGTAATACCTTTGATGAACTGTTTGGCAAATGTGAGGGCAGAATCATAGTAACCACCTTTGCCTCCAATGTACACCGGATTCAACAGGTAGTTAGCACCGCTGAAAAATACCAGCGTAAGGTTTGCGTTATTGGCCGGAGTATGGTCAACAATGTCCAGGTGGCTATGGACTTGGGTTATATTCATATACCGGAGGGAATGCTCATCGATATGGAGGATATAAGTGAATATCCGCCCCAGGAAATTGTTATTGTAACTACTGGATCCCAGGGTGAGCCCATGTCTGCTTTAACCCGGATGGCTACCGCCGATCACCGCTGGGTTGGTATCGAACCGGGAGATACGGTGATCATATCGGCCAATCCTATACCCGGCAACGAAAAACTGGTTACCAAGACCGTAGATTTGTTGTTTAAACAGGGTGCGGAGGTCGTATATGAAAGGAATATGGGCGTGCATGTGTCTGGGCATGCAGCCCAGGAGGAGTTAAAGATAATTCTGAACCTGATTCGGCCTCAATATTTTGTGCCGGTACATGGTGAATACCACCATCTGATTAAGCATGCCAAGCTGGCGGAAAACCTGGGTATACCCAAGGAAAATATTTTTGTAGTGGAGAACGGCCAAATCATTGAGGTAGGTAAAAACAAGGGCAGCCTTAACGGAAAAGTCAGCTCAGGCCGAATACTGGTGGATGGACTGGGTGTGGGTGACGTGGGCAATATTGTACTCAGAGACCGCAGGCAATTATCCCAGGAGGGTATTATGATTGTTGTGGTTACTATTGACAAGGACAAGGGCGGTGTACTAGCCGGACCCGACATTGTCAGCCGTGGCTTTGTCTATGTGCGTGAATCTGAAGAACTAATCGTGGATGCCAAGGAAAAAGTCAAGGAAGCCCTGGATGTCTGCGCCCAGCGTAATGTAACCGAGTGGGCAGTGATTAAGTCTCAGGTACGAGAACGATTGAGTCGGCATCTATATGAAAAAACCGGTCGCCGCCCCATGATTTTGCCTATAATAATGGAAGTATAAGTGCCAGAGAAAACCTCCTTCTTTGCGGGAAGGAGGTTTTTTTATCTTTCTGACCGTATGTTTTTAAGCCCGGGGGAGAATCTAATATAGAGATTATTCGAAAAGGAGGAAATACATTGCAGGAAAATCCCACAACTGAATCGTCGGGACAGGAGCAGGCGGTCAATAGTATTAAGGAATTAGGTCAAATAGAAATACCCTCTTTCAAAAGTGATGTACATTGCTTGACCATTACCGGGCAGGTAGAAGGGCATATGGTGTTGCCCCCCCAGAACAAAACCACCAAATATGAACATGTTATTCCCCAACTGGTGGCGGTCGAAGAAAATCCACAGATCAAGGGGCTCTTGATAGTATTGAATACAGTAGGAGGGGATGTTGAAGCAGGCCTGGCTCTGGCAGAGATGATTGCTAGCCTGTCTAAGCCTACGGTATCGATAGTTTTGGGAGGAGGTCATTCCATAGGTTCATCAATTGCTGTAAGTGCTGACTATTCTTTCATAGCTCCTTCCGCTACCATGACCATACATCCTATCCGACTGACCGGCCTGGTTATCGGAGTGCCGCAAACTTATGATTATCTGGATAAAATGCAGGATCGGGTGGTACGCTTCGTGGTAGAGCATTCCAAGGTTACGGTGGAAAGGTTCAGGGAACTGATGTTTAGAACCGGTGATTTAGCCCGGGATATTGGAACTGTTTTGGTAGGGGAGGATGCGGTAAAATGTGGTTTGATTGATGAAGTGGGGGGCCTGAAGCAGGCCATAAGCAAAATCAAACAACTGCAAGAGTCGGGGGGCATACTGCAGTGATTATATATATTGCTGATCCTATGGACTTCTTGGGGCAGGAGAAAGAGACTAAACAGCTCTGGGTCAAACTGCCTTCCGGTGGTTATTTAATTGCAGAAAGACTGGAAATGGAACAGTATAAGGTAGTGGATATCTTAAGTACCGATCCCATGGATTATATGAATGAGAAGTATTATCCAGGCGCTATATTGGATGTGAAGATATAAATATAGAGGGAAAATGTCAATGCAGCACGCTAAGGAGCGTGCTTTTTTATTATCTTTTCGAGTATATTATCTATTGCATTGTGCTATAATTTAACAAGCATTTTGGGGGAGGATGAAATAGTGACAGCAGCAGAGGCGTTTATATTGGGCATCATTCAAGGACTAACTGAGTTTTTGCCGGTGAGCAGTTCCGGACACCTGGTGATATTTCAGCACTTGTTTGGTATTCATGAGGGCATAACCTTTGATGTGGTTGTGCATCTGGGTACACTGGTAGCAGTATTTATAGCTTTTTGGGATGATATAGTCTTCATACTCAGAAAACCTTTCTCCCGCATCAGCTATTTGATATTGATAGGAATTATTCCAGCCGGACTGGCCGGATATTTACTGGCTCCCTTAGTGGAGCAGGCTTTTGAATCCCTGCTGGTAGTAGGTCTGGGTTTAATATTTACCGGTGTGGTCCTAAAGTATTCTGAATGGATGAGCGAGCGATACCTGGGTTTAAAGCAGAGTGAAGAGACATCTTTTAAAGATGCCTTGTTTATTGGATGTTTACAGGCTCTGGCCATAATACCGGGTATCTCCAGGTCTGGATCTACCATTGCAGCCGGTCTAATGGCTGGATTGGATCGGGAATTTGTCGCCCGGTTTTCTTTCTTGCTATCTATTCCAGTCATATTAGGAGCAGGAGTGTTTGAGCTTAAAGATGCCATTGCTTCTACAGATTTTGCTTTGGAGTTGAGTAATTATATAATAGGATTTATCACCTCAGCTGTTTTTGGCTATCTGGCCATAAAACTGGTGGTGGGTTTGGTTAAAAAAGGCAAGTTGTCCATCTTCTCCTACTATTGCTGGGCTGTGGCTCTGCTTACCCTGGGAGCCTATTTCATATTCTAGACTTGTACTCTGGGTTTTGGGCAGGATTTGCTTAGTGCAAAGCGAAAGTAGTGTAGTAATGAAGCACTAATATTGTCCCGACTGTATTCAGATCTTCTGCCGGACTTTTATTTTGCGGTGGCCGGGTTTAATTGATCTTTTCATCTGATAACCCAGTATTGCAGTAATGTATAATGAGCCAATGTTCCTAAGGGAGGCCATTTACACTAGGTCCAGGAATGACCGGAATTTTTACCTTACCTCATATGGACTCAATATTCAAGGGCAGAATTATGTGAAGTGGGGAGCTCGATATGCCGGCAAAAAAAACCTCTATTCCCCCAAAAACAGGGAAAAATACAAAAAGAAAAACAAATAACCGAAAAACAGCGGAACCCAAGGGATTACAAATCGAAGTAATATCAATAATTCTATTGATGTTGGCAGTATTTTCCTGGGTCAGTATATACAAGTTTCGCGATATGCCCTATGATGACCAATTCATTGGGGTCTTGGGCAGTTATTATCTAAAAGGGCTGGATTTGGCTTTTAGCCATGGCGTTTTCCTGATACCGCTGTTTTTATTGTTCTGGTCCATTCATAGCGGGGTTTGGAAAAAACTCTGGTCTTCCCGGATGTGGGGAGCAAGCCTTTTATCCTTGCTTATCCTGCTCAGTATCAGCATTTACCAAATACCTGAAGGAATAAGCGAATGGGAAGCCGGTTTTAAAGGTATGGGGGGCGGATACCTGGGAGCTGTGCTGAGCTATGTTCTAATCAAGCTGGTGGGCCGATTAGGTACCCAGATCATCATTGTGTTTGGTATCGCCATTTCAGTAGTGATGATGATAGATCGTCCCCTCCCGGAACTGGCAAAAGCAGGGTTACGATGGGGACAAGGCCTGAGAGCTGCTTTAAGCAGTTTAATCTTCGAAGTTGATGAAGAGGAAAAGGCTGTACCTTCAAGCCGCAGGAAACCGGCTCCGCTTATAATAGATACTGTACAGGAAGAGATGCAGGAGCTGGATTTCTTCAGCAAGCGGGAGGAGCCGGCTATGCCGTTCCCGGCCGTGGATCAGCCTCAAGCTAAAGAACTCTGGCCCGAATTGGAGAGGTGGGAAGACAAGGCCGGCAGTGCTGGAGGGTCTGAGCCAGCGACTGGCGAATACCATATACCTCCCCTGGAACTGCTCAGTGATGTAAGCAATGAAAGAATCATTGATAAGAAAAACATTGAAGAGAGTATAGCAGTACTGGAGGATACTTTTTCCAGTTTTGGGGTTAAGGTAAAAGTCAATCAGGTAAGCTGCGGGCCAGCCGTAACCCGTTACGAATTGACACCGGGTGCGGGGGTGAAAATAAGCAAGATTATTAGCCTTACCGATGATCTGCAGCTTAACCTGGCTGCACCGGGAATAAGGATAGAAGCGCCAATACCGGGCAAATCGGCAGTAGGCATCGAAGTTCCCAATCGCAAAATCCTCAGTGTTGGATTAAGAAGGCTATTGTCTTCCCCAAGTTTTGCTCGTCTCAATACCCCCCTGGCTTTTGCCCTGGGGGAGGATATAAGTGGAAACACCGTAGCAGCTCGCCTGAACGATATGCCTCATCTCTTGATCGCCGGGTCAACTGGCTCCGGTAAGAGTGTTTGTCTTAATTGTATAATAATGAGTCTGCTCTATAATTCATTTCCTGAGGAACTTAAATTGGTCTTTATTGATCCCAAAATGGTGGAATTAACCGTCTACAACGGTATACCTCACCTGATGACTCCGGTGGTGACCGATCCCAAGAAAGCCTCGGTGGTATTAAAGTGGATGGTCAGCGAGATGGAAAAACGCTACCAGAAATTTGCGGAATTAGGGGTGCGGGATATTCATCGCTATAATCAGGAGAGTAAGGAAAAACTGCCTTTTATCGTAATAGTCATCGATGAACTGGCAGATCTGATGATGGTGGCGCCGGTGGAAGTAGAGGACTCCATTTGCCGTCTGGCCCAGATGGCCCGGGCGGCGGGTATGCACTTAATAGTTGCTACCCAGCGTCCATCAGTGGATGTGGTAACCGGTACCATTAAGGCCAATATACCCTCCCGGATAGCTTTCGCCGTATCCTCTAATGCCGATTCCAGAACCATATTGGATAGCTCTGGGGCTGAGAAGCTGTTGGGCAAAGGGGACATGCTGTTTTTACCAGTGGGAGCAGCCAAGCCCTTCCGGGTTCAAGGAGCCTATGTTTCGGACCAGGATATTGAGAAAACGGTCAACTACATTCGGGAGCAGGCTGGCAGCAGCGCTGACAGCAAAGAGGCAGAAGAACTGCAGATGTCCTTGGAGCAGATGGAAGACGATTATGGAGATGAGCTGTTTTGGGATGCGGTAGGAGTGTTCGTAGATAGCCGCAAAGCTTCGGTATCCCTTTTACAGAGAAGGCTAAGGATCGGTTACTCACGAGCAGCTCGGCTGGTAGATATGATGGAAGAACGGGGTTTAGTATCGGAACTGGATAATAATAAAAAAAGGGAGATATTAATAAACAGGGAACAATTGGAAAGGCTGCAGAATAGGCATGGATATGCTTAATTGGGGGAGGAAAACGGCATTTTAGTTTAAGGGGATTGGGAATGAGGCTTACTTGGCGGGAAAGGCAGATAATTGATTTATTAAAGAAAAATCCATTGATATCCCAGGATGAATTAGCCGTCCGTTTAGGCATTAGCCGTTCCTCCATTGCAGTACATATTTCCAATTTGATGAAAAAGGGTTTTATCCTGGGCAAAGGGTATGTGTTCAATGAGCAGGCCTCCATAGTTGTAATTGGTCTTAGCTATTTAAAGATAAGTATTAAAGAGCAGAAAGAAAAACATTTCATCAATCTGGACTATCAAGGGCTGCCCCTGGTGGCCAGCCAAATACTGGCCGGTTTCGGGGTAAACTTAAGAATTATCAGCTTGATTGGTAATGACGAACCTGGCAATATGATAATAAACAGCTTGGTGGAAAAGCAGATTGATCCGGTACACATACACAGGCATTCTGAAAAAAGGACCTGCCGTCGAATCATACTGCCTGATGGGGATATAATTGAAGAGGGCTTTGATTCTCTAGACTATACTCAGGTTCTTAACACCTGGGATTGGATTATTTTTAATTGCGAATGGCTGATAGTAGATTCATATTTCCGGGAGCAGCTTTTAACCCGGGCAAGTAATAAAGAGGGATTCACCCATCTCGGCACTATCTATACTTTAACTGAAGGAGAGGAACTTCCATCCAGCATGGCCCAATTCCATACCGTGGTGCTGGGGGTTAAGGACTTGTCAGCGGTAGAGTATTATAATAAAAAAATAGAGCTTATGAAAGAAAAGGCACCTGTTAATTGTATTATTACTGACGGACGAAGCAGATTAATATATAAAGGCCAGGAAAGCTCAGGGGATTACCTGCTGCCACCCCAGCAGGATTTCGATAATGAAGCAGGATTCTCGGCATTATTAAGCGGAATTATATATGCTATGGCCAGCGGCTATCCTTTGCGGCAGGCAGTACGCATAGGAGCTGGCTTGGCTTCAGCCGGCAAGTTAAAGAATTGATACTGCTGACAAGCACAAATTTGCTGGATATGTTATGGTATAGGTATATATTAAAGGAGGGCTGCTTGCAGTATGGGATTCGGAGAGATTCTTAAAGAAACCAGAATAAATAAACAAATAACGCTGGAGCAGATAGAAGAAGATACCAAAATTCGCCGATTATATCTGGAAGCCATAGAAAATGAAAAGTTTGCGGTACTTCCACCCCGGGTATATGCCATTGGTTTTGTTAAAAAATATGCCAAATACCTGGGCTTGGATGAAAACAAGATAGCTGAAGAATTCAAAGAAAAGGCCTATGGAGAAGAGAACCAGGAAGTAGCAGAGCCGGCTATACCGGCAACTGGCCGGCAGTTGAATATTCCCTTGAAAAATATAGCAGCCGGCATCCTGTTTTTTATAGTTGTAGTCTGGGCTGGCAATTTCCTGATCGGGGTTTTTTCCGAGATGTCCCAAAGGGATCTCAACCCCCAGCAGGGAGGGAATATTGGCCTTCAGGAGCCCAAGGAAACAGAGTCGCCCAGTATAGCTTCCCCACCGGAGGAGGAAGAATTAGCTAAAGTGGTATTGGAACTTAAAGCCAACAGTGATTGCTGGCTGCAAGCCATAGTGGATGGGGAAAATGTTTATGAGGCCATATTGAGAACTGGAGAGGAAAAAACCCTGGAAGGGAAAGAATCGGTATATATAAAACTGGGCAACGCGGGCGGAGTGGAAATCGCCTACAATGGTGAAATCATCGAACCCTTGGGTCAGCCCGGGGAAGTAGTGGACAAGGAGTTTTTGCCGGATAAACGCTTGGAATAGGAGTTTTGTCATTGAATATTGGCTTTATTAGTCTGGGATGCTCCAAGAATTTGGTGGACACGGAAATTATGATGGCCATCCTAAGCAAAAGTGGTCACCGGATAGTAAATTCTCCCGAACGTTCAGATCTAGTGATAGTGAACACCTGCGGATTTATTGATGATGCCAAAGAAGAAGCCATTGATGCCATCATTGAAGCAGGACAATTGAAAGAAAGTGGAATAATAAAATACCTGATGGCCAGCGGGTGTTTGGTTCAGAGGTACGGGAAAGAGCTTTTGGAAGAAATGCCGGAGCTGGATGGTATAGTGGGTATTTCCCGCTTTAAGGAAATCGCTGCTGCCGTGGAGGCGGTAGTGAAGGGGCAGAAAGTAGCCTGGATAAGTGATCCACCGTCAAGCTTTATCGAATCAGGCCGTCGTTTGCTTAGCACCCCTGACGGCATGGCATATATGAAAATAGCAGAAGGGTGCAACAACCATTGTGCCTATTGTACTATACCCTCCATAAGGGGTGGACTTCGATCCAAACCTTTAGCCGAGATTGAAAAAGAAGGAATCTACCTGGTCAGGCAAGGAGTCAAAGAACTGGTACTGATAGCTCAAGACACTGCTGCCTATGGCAAGGATATTGATGGCCAATGTGGTCTGCCCCGGGTCCTTGAGGTATTAGGGGGAATTGAGGGACTGGAATGGATAAGGGTGATGTACCTGCATCCTCTGCATATTAACACTCCATTGATAGAGAGCCTGGCTTCCAATCCCAAAGTCCTTCCCTATCTGGATATACCCATTCAGCATGTATCCGATAAAGTATTGACGGCTATGAACCGTCGCCATGATGGGGACTACCTCTACCAACTCTTCAGCCGGCTCAGAAAAGAAATAAAGGATTTGGTTTTGAGGACTACGGTCATGTTAGGCTTCCCTGGAGAAGAGGAAAAAGATTTTACATTGCTCAGTGAATTCCTGGATGAGCTGCAGTTTGATTGGCTGGGAGCCTTTGTATTTACCCCCGAAGCCGGTACCCGAGCGGCAGCGATGGACCAGCAGGTCCCGCCGGAGGTTGCCCGGGAAAGACGAGATCAAATAATGCAGCAACAAAGAGCTATCACCAGGGCTAAGAATATTCAACGTATTGGCCGCCAGGAGAAGATCCTGGTTTCCTCGCGTTTGGAAAAGAACCTCTATCTAGGGCGCGGTTATTACCAGGCTCCTGAGGTAGATGGCCTTACCATAATAAAATCCAGCAAGAATCTAAGAAAAGGAGAATTGGTCCCGGTACAGCTAAAAGCGGTAAGACACTATGACCTCATCGGTGAAATGTAAATCGGGTACGGCTTATTTCCCCTTCAAAACAAGAAAGTAAATAACGCTTTCACTCTCTCTTCTTACAGTTCCTGGCTTTTCTGAATCCACCCTCAATTTAAATAAGAAGCGAAAAAAGGTAATACTGGATAGGAGACCATATTTCAAGCAAAAAAAGGATATTTTTACAAAAATGGGTGACATTACACTTTCGGCATACATACTATAATATTGAGCTAGAACTCAAATATATGTTGAAAGGGTGAATAAAATGTCATACAGCTACTGTGACTATAATCCCAAAAAGCCTGCGCAAAGGACTATATTTCTGGAGTGTGGGCACAATCCCCAAGACGCAATATTCGAAATAGATGACGGGACAGTCAAGAGAGACCAATGCTTTATATTGGATCGCTTAACCATTGATACTTCCAGGCTTTACCGGCCCCAAGTAAAAATCGATTTTTCCAGCCTTATTGTTTTTGCAGGAGAAGATGAGGGAACATATGAGCCTGAGGTAGAGGTGGATTTACTGTTCCAATTAGAGCGGGTTTGCAACGGGGTGAAAGAGTGTATTCAAAGCTGGAGGTATCTAAAGGAGTTTGATGTGGAAGACGAAAACGAATCACTCCAATTGGAACTGGAAATAGAAATCAGTGAACCTTTTGCCGTGACTTTCTGTGATAGTGGAATCTGCCCGGGATGCTGTGAATACAGGATGGTAGTTGAAGGCAAAGACTTTGAAGGAGAATTCGAACATCTAAGGGTGGTTAAACCTGTTTTAACCGCTATTGTCCAGGGATATGTATAAAGATGGTCATTATGACTAATCACCAGGCCGAATTAAATTAAGGAGTATTTAATGAGAAACACCCTGCAGATCTAATTAAGCTACGGCCATTGAATGGAATCGGTTTCAGTACGGCAATAATAAATTGATCAA
>JAAYNQ010000046.1 GCA_012520725.1 Syntrophomonadaceae bacterium
AATACCAGCAACATCATTTCCTTCCAGGATTTTCTTCAATTCATCTCTGGCATTTTCCAGTTCCTGTTTGAGGCCTTCATCAATTTTATCAGCGTTTTCCTTCAGGATCTTGTCGCACTGGTAAACCATGCTGTCAGCAGCGTTTCTGGCTTCAATTTCTTCCAGCCGTTTTTCATCATCGGCAGCATATTTTTCGGCATCTTTTATCATCTGTTGGATTTCATCTTCACTTAGCCCGCTGGAAGAAGTGATGGTAATGGTCTGTTCTTTATTGGTAGCCAGATCTTTAGCCGTAACATTAACTATTCCATTCACGTCGATATCGAATTTAACCTCAATCTGAGGTATCCCCCGCGGAGCAGGTGGTATACCGCTTAGTTGAAAGCGACCCAGGGTAACGTTACCAGAGGCCATTTTTCTTTCTCCCTGCAGCACATGTACATCCACTGAAGGCTGATTATCAGCCGCAGTGGTAAATATTTGGCTCTTGGAGGTGGGGATAGTAGTATTTCTTTCAATTATTTTAGTAAATATCCCACCCAGAGTTTCTATCCCCAGAGATAGGGGAGTTACATCCAAGAGTACCACATCACTTACCTCTCCGGCTAAAACTCCCGCCTGTATAGCCGCGCCTATAGCTACAACTTCATCGGGATTAATTCCTTTAAATGGCTCCTTGCCAATAAAATTCTTAACCGCCTCTTGTACTGCGGGTATCCGGGTTGACCCCCCTACTAAAATGATCTTATCGATTTGTTCGGGCTTTAAACCCGAATCTTTCAAAGCCTGGCGAGTAGGCCCCATGGTCTTTTCAACCAAATCAGCAGTCATCTCGTTGAATCTGGCTCGAGTCAAAGTCCGCTCCAGATGCAAGGGACCTTCCTGGGTAGCTGTAATATACGGTATGTTGATATCTGTACTCATCACCCCAGATAGTTCATGTTTAGCCTTTTCTGCCGCTTCTTTCAGCCTATGCATAGCCATTTTGTCGTTGCGCAAGTCAACTCCATTGTCTTTCTTAAACTCTTCTACCAGCCAATTGATGATCTTGTCATCAAAATCATCTCCCCCCAAACGGTTATTACCACTGGTAGCCTTTACTTCAAATACCCCATCACCGATTTCCAATATGGAAACATCAAAGGTGCCCCCACCCAAATCGAAAACCAGTATAGTCTGCATATTCTCTTTATCCAATCCATAAGCCAGCGCTGCTGCAGTAGGCTCATTTATTATCCGCAAGACCTCCAAGCCCGCTATTCTTCCTGCATCTTTAGTCGCCTGGCGTTGAGAATCGGTAAAATAGGCTGGCACCGTAATTACCGCTTGAGTTATCTTTTCCCCCAGATAAGCCTCAGCATCTGCTTTAAGCTTCTGTAATACCATAGCCGATATCTCCTGGGGCGAATACTTTTTCTGATCTATTTGCACACTATAATCAGTGCCCATCTTCCTCTTAATGGATAAAACAGTTCGATCTGGATTAGTTATGGCCTGACGCTTGGCTACTCTTCCTACCATTCTTTCTCCGCTTTTGGAAAAGCCCACAACTGAAGGAGTAGTTCTTTCACCCTCGGCATTAGTAATAACTCGGGCTTCTTTACCTTCCATAATAGCAATACAAGAATTGGTTGTACCCAGATCTATTCCAACCACTTTGCTCATTACAACACCTCCAAAATCTATCTACTTGCTTATTTATGATCTAATAGTATTATTTGCTAACCTTAACCAGGCTGGGCCTGATTACCCGGTCGTGCATTACATATCCCTTTTGCAATTCCTCAATGACCGTGTTTTCAGGATAATTGCTGTTTTCTTCTACCGCCAAGGGTTGATGATATTGAGGATCAAATGGTTGGCCTAATGCATTTACAGCCTGGGCTCCTTCTTGCTCTACAATTTCTTTCATCCGGCTCTTTATCATTTCAACTCCCTTAAGCAACGCTTCGGGATTCTGCCCCGGTTCAAACATAGATATGGCTCTATCCAAGTCATCTATAACTGCCAGCAGTTTTTTTATTAAAGGCAAGGATGCGAATTTAATGTATTCTTCTCGCTCCCTCACTGCCCTTTTCCGAGTATTATCAAGCTCTGCTAAAGCTCTAAGGTAAAGGTCATTGGCTTGCTTTAACTCTTCCTGTAATTTATCGATCTGCTCTATTAAAGCTTCCCCCTCATTAGATGTAGCAGCCTCAATATTCTCCATGTTTTCCTCTGTATTTATTGCTTCTTCCATCTTCTTATTTTCCACACTTACCACCTCAATTCTTAAAGGTCTGCAAGGCCCAAAGTACTTATTATTAACCGCCTCTGTTTTACCCATTTTTATCTAATAAGCTGCAGCACATAAATCAGGTATTAATAATATTTTTTGCTTAGTACCTGATCCAGTATATTACGCAGTGATTCAACCGTTCCCGCCGCTTTCCAGTATTCCATTCTGATGGGACCAATAACCCCTATTTTCCCCATTTCCCCAAAGTTATTATACCCGGCTACTACCAGGCTCATCTCCTTAATATCCTCGGCTTTGTTTTCATTACCGATAGTTATATTGACCTCTTCGCCAACCATATCCGGAAGAATCTGCTTTAAGAGAACATCTTCCTCCAGTATAGTCAGGATACGCTTCAACTTGTCCAGATCCTTAAACTCGGGTTCGTTTAAAATGTTCAAAGAACCGCTGATTACCACACTGTCATCCTGACAGCCCTGCATCATAATATCTACTGCCTCCAGCACCGTGTCTATGACTTTCCTGCGGTTTCTGAGCTCTTCTCTCAAGGCCTTAAGCTCATTACGTCTCATTTCCTCCAGCTTGGTGCCAGATAATACCCGGGTAAAGACTCGCCCTATTAACTGCAATTCTTCGCCTGAAATAGTGGGAGGAACCTCAATTTTACGGTGCAATAAAACTCCAATATCAGTAAGCACTAAGAGCATGGCCGTCCGTTCGCTCAAAGGTATAATCTGTATATCTTTAAACTCGCTTAGTTTAATGGAGGGAACGATAACAAAAGATGCATAGTTGGTTACCTGGGACAGAAAACTGCCTATCTTGCTGACCACATCGCTCCATTCCCCAATATTTTCATTTAGTATCCGGTGCAACAATTCCAGTTCAGAATCATCCAGGGTTTCTTTCTGCATCATACAGTCTACATAATACCTAAAACCTACTTGGGAAGGAATTCTGCCAGCAGAGGTATGGGGCTGTTCCAGGTATCCCATTTCCTCCAGATCAGCCATTTCGTTTCTCACGGTAGCCGCACTTATTTTAAGATTGTGTTTTTTAACTATGGATCTTGATCCTACTGGCTCTGCAGTTTCCACATAATCCCGGATAATTGATTCCAATATCTGGCTTTTACGCTTATCCAAAGTCATATTCTCACCCCCTGTTAGCACTCTCGTTAGTTGAGTGCTAATGGGTATTTATTAAAAAATATCACCTGCGGTAAGTATTGTCAAGACTCTAAATCCGGCAGGAAGTGGCAAATAACCTGATTGGATAAGAAATAGGCTTTCCTACTCAAACGCAGGTATCCTTTGTCCATTTCCAGTAAGCCTTGGTTTATAAAACCTTCTATAATATCTTTATAATAATTTAATTCATTTATTCCGTAAGTTTGGACCAAGTCTTTCAGCTTGATTCCAGTACATAAGCGCAGACCCAAAATAATAGCATCGGCTGCCAGTTCCTGAGCATCCATAAATTCCAGTTCTTCCGTTTCAGGCTCTTGATCTTTTTCCAAACAACCCAGGTACTCAAGCAGGTTCTTTTTATTAATATAACGGCGATTACCCTGGAAGCTCACCGCTCCAGGACCTATACCCAGATACTCATTAGCTTTCCAATAGCCCAGGTTATGTTGACATTCATATCCAGGCCGGGCAAAGTTGGAAATTTCGTATTGGAACAACCCTGCCTTTTCAATCATTTGTATAGCAAGCTGGTACATTTGGGCTTCCGTATCCTCATCGCACAATTGATAATGGCCGGCCTTTATATAACGGCTCAGAGGAACCTCCTCATCCAACTGCAGCAAATATACTGACAAATGAGCCGGTCTGGCATCCAGGGCTTGAGCCAGTGTTTCCTGCCACTTGTCTATAGTTTGCCCCGGTATGCCATATATTAAATCCAGATTAAGATTACTAAAGCCGCTGTTTTTAATCAGTTCTATGCTTTGCCACGCCTCCTGGGAGCTGTGAGAACGCCCCAGTATTTGTAAATCCCGGTCTTGAAAACTCTGTACCCCTAAGGAGATCCGGTTAAAACCAGCTTTATGAATGAATTCCAGAGCCTTCCCATTCAGGCTGGCCGGGTTAGCCTCCAAAGAAACTTCCGCCTCATTATCCAGGTCCCAGTTTAAGTTAATACTATTAATAATAAGGCTTAACTCCGAAGGAGATAGCAGGCTGGGGGTACCCCCACCCAGGTATACGCTTTTAATCCGTCGATCTTCCACATCTCGAGCCCTTAGTTCCAGTTCCTTAACTACTGCGCGGACATAGCGCTGCAGTATTCCAGTCTGGACGGGAAGGGAATAAAAGTCGCAGTAATTGCATTTTTTCAAACAAAAGGGTATATGTATATATAGGCCTAGGCCCTGATCATACCGCCTGTACATAATATTACCTCATGGAGTTTAGTTCTTTTCTATGTCCATAACACTCATGAAAGCATCTTTGGGAACTTCAATCCTCCCGATCTGTTTCATCCTCTTCTTGCCTTCTTTTTGTTTCTCCAGTAGCTTCTTTTTTCGGGTAATGTCTCCTCCATAGCATTTGGCCAGAACATCTTTGCGCATAGCTTTGATGCTCTCCCGGGCAATTACCTTGCTGCCAATAGCGGCTTGAATAATTACTTCATACATCTGCCGGGGAATGATCTTTCTAAGCCTCTGGGTTATGGAGCGGGCTCTGACATAGGCGTTCTCCCGGTGAGTTATAAAGCTTAAAGCATCGATAGTCTCACCATTCAGCATTACATCCAGCTTAACCAGGTCAGATTTTTCATATCCGGCTAATTCATAATCCAGGGAAGCGTAACCTCTGGTTCTGGATTTCATGAGATCAAAAAAATCATATAGAATCTCGGCTAAAGGCAATTTGTAGGTCATTATTACCCTCTGGGCGGTAAGGTATTCCATGTTAAGATATACTCCGCGTTTTTCCTGGCATAATTCCATAATTGTACCTACATATTCATGGGGTACCATAATAGTAGCCTTATAATACGGTTCCAATACCGCCTGTATCTGTTGAGCTGGTGGCCAATGGGTGGGGTTCTGCACATCCAGCACCCTGCCATCGGTTAACTCAATCCGGTAAACTACCACCGGAGCTGTTGCCATTAGACTTAAATCATATTCCCGCTCCAAACGCTCCCGAACAATCTCAAGATGCAAGAGTCCCAAGAATCCGCACCGGAATCCGAAGCCCAAGGCATCTGAACTTTCTGGTTCATAAAACAGAGAAGAATCATTGAGCTTGAGTTTATCCAAGGCGTCTCTCAGTTTTTCAAAATCATTATTTTCCAGGGGGTAAAGCCCGCAGTAAACCATGGGTTTAACTTCCTGGTAACCGGGCAAAGGCTTGGGAGCTGGTTTTCTGGCCCCGGTTATGGTATCACCGACCCGGGTATCCACCACGTTCTTAATGCCTGCCACCAGGTATCCAACTTCCCCGGCTTTTAAGGCTGGAACCGGAGTCATGTAAGGGTTGATGACTCCCAGTTCACTGACTTCATATTGTTTGCCACTGGACATCATTTGAATCAGGTCACCCTTTTGCACCCGGCCATTAACCACTCTTATATAAGAGATAGCCCCCTGATAGGAATCAAAGTAGGAATCAAATATCAAGGCCTGTAAAGGTCCCTCTTCATCACCAAGGGGTGCTGGAATCTGCTTAACAATGGCTTCTAACACCTCTTCAATACCCAGACCCATTTTCGCCGAAATGGCAATAATATCATTTTGGTCAATTCCCAAAACATCTTCCATCTCCTGTTTTACTTTTTCCGGCTCGGCTCCGGGCAAATCGATTTTGTTGATTATGCCAATTATCTCCAGGTTCAAGTCCATGGCCATATAAACATTGGCCAGGGTTTGGGCCTCTATCCCCTGGGAGGCATCTACAACCAACAAAGCCCCTTCGCAAGCGGCCAGGCTGCGGGATACCTCATAGGAAAAGTCCACATGACCTGGGGTATCAATTAAATTCAATATATACTCTTCACCATCGTGGGCTTGGTATTTCAACCTAACTGGCTGCAGCTTGATAGTAATGCCCTTTTCCCTTTCCAGATCCATTTTATCAAGGTATTGTTCCCGCATCTCTCTTTCACTAAGAGCACCAGTGAACTGCAGCAAACGATCAGCCAAGGTTGATTTCCCATGGTCAATATGGGCGATTATACAGAAATTTCTAATTTTTCCCTCCAATATAACAACCTCCAGAATTATCGAGTGACCGGATATCCGGATTATGTTTACCGCTGTTCTTGCCCTAGGGGAACTATCCAGCAAATATAAACCTTACCAGATTATATCCCATATGTTTGGTGCTATCAATCAAGCAAAAGGCAATTTTCTGTGCAGCAGCTTTAGCAAAAGCTGGCTTTCCTCCAGCTTGAAAGGATAGATTAACAGCCCGTAAACCACTATGCCTGTCACTATCGCCAGGCTGGTCCCTACCAGGAGATTCAGCTTATATCCCAGTTGCAATACCTTAAGTAGATAGATGAGTGAATAACGAACTGCCAGGTACATTAAGAGCGAAGCCAGCATCGATATAATCAGGCTGCCTGCTAACTGTCTTCCTCCAAGTTTACCCGTTTTAAATCGTAAGATAAGTACCAAGAGTAGAAAGTTTACTATCCCGGCCAGGGAGTAAGCCAAAGCCAAGCCCTGATGTTGATAGATGGGAGCGAGATAGCAGGCCAGACCAATATTTACTGTTATAGTAATCAAGGCTGCCAACATTGGAGTTCTGCTGTCCTGCAGCGCATAAAAGCTGCGACTTAAGACCTGCAGGGCCGAGTAGGCGAACAATCCCAGGCAATAGTATACCAGGGCCTGATAGGTGGTGGCAGTCATCAGGGGAGTAAACTGCCCTTGTTCAAAAAGCAGTTTGATCAAGACTTCCCCAATCGCTATTAACCCCCAGGATGCAGGTATACTAATCAGAAAGACTGCCCTTAAGCCCAGGCTGGTACTTTGCTTAAATCCTTCCATTTGTCCCCGGGCGGCTAGTTCTGTAAGGGTAGGGAATAAGGCCACAGCAATGGAGGTGGCAAAAACGCCCAGGGGCAGATTCATGATTTTCTGGGCCAGGTTTAGGGAGCTTATGCTTCCTGCACCTAAAGTAGACGATATGTTCTGGGTTACCAGGAGATTTAATTGTATTACCCCCAGGCCTATTAGAACCGGCAGCATGAGCAAGAATATCTGTCTAAACCCCTGATCCCGGTAGTCCAGAGAAAAATGGTATTGTATACCTACCCTGCCCAGGGCGGGTACCTGCACCAGGAAGTTTAGGGCTGCACCTATGACCACCCCATAAGAGAAAGCAGCTATGCCCAGAGAATTTACCATCAATACCCCCAGCACAATAATCGCAAGATTGTAAACCAGACTGCCCAGGGCGGGAGCTGCAAAATTGTGATAGGAATTTAATACTCCCATAGCAAAAGCATTCAAGCTCATAAAAAAGGTTTGAAGCAACATAATATGAGTTAGGTTTACGGCCAGGCTTAAATATTCCAGAGGCAAACCCGGAGCCAGCAGTTTTATCAGGGGCAGGGTATAGCTATAGGCCATTATTAGCAAAAAGACCAGCCCTATCATAGTATAGTTGAATACTATACTGGCGGATTTCCAGGCCTGAGCTTCTTTTCCGGTAGCCAAGCCGGCGGAAAAAACCGGTATGAAAGCTGAACTCAAAGCCCCGCCTACCAGGAGCAAATACAGAAGATCGGGCAGGGAAAAAGCTGCCCGGTAGGCATCGGTCATATAGTTTTGCCCGAACATGGTATATAGGGCAACTTCTCTGCCATATCCAAGGATTCTGGATACAGCTATGGTTGCCATCATTAATAATGCTGCTTTAGCCACCCGCTGTCCCGCTGGACTCAATAGCTCATCCCCATTCCTGAGTAGACTTTCATTTAATTTGATTTGTAATCGGCTAGCACGGCGGGCGAGCGCAGCTCGCCCCTACAAGCCAACACGAGAGTATGGATATCCGTAAGGGATCTGTAGGAGCGGTCCTTGACCGCCAGCCCGGGCCTGATACCCAATTACCGGTCCGGGTTTGCCACGGTGTTTTGACAGTTGAACGAGCAGGCGAGCACAGCTACCCCTACATTAATATGGGTATAATTATACCCGATATAATTGAAACCTCTATCGCCCAATACCCCAAACGGATAAGAAAATGATTACCTACTCTTAGGCCTAGCCTGATCATATTGCTTTAAATAAAAAAAGCCGGGCTTTTTCAGCCATCAGCTTCTCCTGGTATTATAATTCTTCTAGCCTTCAAAGGGAAGAAAGCACTGCCTTGAATATATGAGCTATACTGTAAAGATAATTTATGATTTCCATACCCAAATCCTCTATATATCCAGTGCAATAGGCAAGTGCTTCAAAACACTGGTATTCCTCCCCCAGGAGCTGCAAGCATAGATCATTATCTTCCATTTTCACCGCCAAAACCGCTTTGCGGTCTTCTCCAGTCAGTTGATTGATCCCTGCATTACTTATATTTAAAGCGCTTATGATTAAGAACATAATGGCCAGCAGAGTAATACTGATACCTATACGGCGCAATTATCTCACTTCCTTCTCTAAGACCTGAAGCAATACCTCGGTAAATAGTTCCCCCGCATATTTGGCTTCTTCCAGACTGTTGTAATCACTCCCCAACTCCAATAACAAGGCATGGGGGTGGTACTCCTGGTTGTATGTTCCGGCTTTGGTTCTCACTCCCTTGATCAGACCCGGGTACATTAGCTGGCCTTGCTGGTATATCTTCTGGGCAAAAGCCAGATTTTCTTTCCAATGAGGATGATCTTTGCGTTCATCAGTGCCTACCACGATTAGGATAAGCGCACTTTTTCGACCATTTATCTTAATGGTGGCAGCTTTAGTAGAACCTGGAATACTGTCCCGGTGCACATCAAATAAAGCCATTATCTCTTCATTATTGACCAGCTTTTTAACGGTGTTGCGGGAATTGGTGTAGCTTTGGTTATAATCCGGCCAGTCATGAATAGTGTCAATATGCTCAGCTTTCAATCCCTTTTTCTTGAGCTGATCCGACATGTAGAGGGCCACCTGATTAACCAGTCCCTTTTGATTTTTGACCCGGGCCTGCCCAGAGTCGGGAATATAGGTTTCAGTACTATGAGTACAATAAAAGAAGATACCTTGATCCTTCATCTTTTCCAGCAATTCCGGTGCTGCCTTTTCTCCCTCCTCCAGCCTGATAGCCGGCAGTGGAATATCTTCCGGAATACTACCAGCAGTACTTGCGCTGACCATTGCTTCCTCACTTTCGTCTTTGCTGCAAGCCAGGGCATTAATGCTGCTGGTAAACATATTCTTGGCAAACTGCCTTCCCAGATGGGCCCGAGATAGGTGTTCAATACCAGTATTCCCGGCCATGGCACAATTTACACTGCCAATTAACCTTTGGGCCACACTCTCATTTATTCGTATCTGCAATAGATTTTCTTCTTGATGCAAGAGGCTTGGTATTGACCAAGCAGCATGATTCTGACTGCTCAAATCCAGGCTCCAAGCTATAAAAATAGCAGCAACAAATAA
This sequence comes from Syntrophomonadaceae bacterium, assembly GCA_012520725.1. Taxonomy (GTDB): domain Bacteria; phylum Bacillota; class Syntrophomonadia; order Syntrophomonadales; family Syntrophomonadaceae; genus JAAYJK01. The sequence goes on from JAAYNQ010000046.1 coordinate 9,843, forward strand.
TTGTAACAATAATATGTTTTTTAGATATACTGAATAATTCCGTTTATGCATCCTGTCCACCTCACCTGCAATATGTTACAATTTATGCTGCAGCTTGATATTTAGAACTGTTTTCTGCCAGCAAACTACCCTATCAACCGCCATTATCTATACTGATGTCCCTCCCACCACGAAAAACTATCTTTTTATCTTGCATTTGGTAAAAGGTAGTGATATATTAATTCTGTTAGCTTAAAATACTGAAGGAGGTGAATTTGTGGCAAAAAGCAAAACCCCGGCTAAAAGAGCAAGAAGGGCTGAGGCCAATCGGCTCAGAAACAAATCCTATAAAAGCAGGCTTAAAACTGCTATTAATAAATATGAATCATTACTAGCAGCAGCAGATACTGAAGCCGCACAGGGTAGTTTGTTACAAGTAACCTCCCTGATCGATAGAAGTGTAAACAAAGGCATAATGCACAAAAATACTGCAGCAAGGAAGAAATCAGCTTTAACCCGTAAGTATAACGCATTGGTCAAATAAGCAAGCAAGACAATAAAGAACCTACCTCTTTTGAGGCAGGTTCTTGTTTATATTGGGAACAGGGTTGTAGTTTATCTTAGGTGCCAGACTGCTCCTCAGGAGTGCTTGCATATCTCGATGATCAGGGATTCCAGGAGAAATTGGGCATCCTGAGAAGTATTTTTTATTTTCCAGTCCAAATCCAGGCACAAGGCAAAAAAGCTCCTGATCTCTGCCCAGGAGAAATGCCGTCCTGAGTCCATAAATTTCCTAACCATGAAGTCCTTCATGCCGGTTATATCTGCGATCTGTTTATTTGAAAAGCCCTTTTCACCATAGTCTTTAATGCGGGCCATAGCAGCTAACTGTCTTACTGTTAGATTTAGGAAAAGCAAAGGGTGTTCCCCCTGTTCCAGTAATTGGTGAAATGCCTGCATACTACCTTTTAAATCTCGCCTTAGCAAGGCATCAGTTAATTTGAATATTTTTATTTCATCCCTGACATCCAGTTCCTGCTCCAGGTCCTTATCTTCAATGGACCTGCCCTCTACCTGCAAAGAGAGCTTCTCAATCAAGTTAAACAAATAGTACATATCCTGGCCACTGCTCTGCAGTCGCTTGACTACCCCGCTAGTGCAGCTCCGACCCCTTTGCTTGAATTGCTCCATTATCCACTTGCCCAGAAATTTCTTATCTGGAGGATTGCACTCTATTATCCGGGCCTCCTTATTCAAGCGCTTGATTAGAGGATTAGTCTTATCCATCTCCTGGGTGGTAAAAATCAAGGTTTGGCCAGAACCGTCACCATTCAGGTAATCATTCACCGCCTTGATATATTCCTCACTCTTGTTTCCTCTTTTTTTAGCTTTTCCCAGCCAATAAGGCCTTTTAATTATGGCTACCCGATGCAAACTAAACAGAGGACTGAACTCCAACTGCTCCCTTAATTCCCGGGCCGTAAGTTCATCCCCGTCCAGGCTGAGAATTTCCGGCTCTTCTCCCCCTTCCTCCAATTGCCTGATTATCCTATCGATCTCTTGATCAATTAAGTATGCTTCTTTTCCCCAAATTAAATAGAGCTGGCTTTCCATATAATGTCTCCCGTTTTTATTATATCTACCATTATAACAGTTGACCTGGATAGGTGACATAGTACCGGCATCAAAAAACCCCATAAGCTATTTGATCCAGAATATCCACCTGCCGCCTGGGATCCATATTCAAGTGTTGGTCTTGCAGCTGCCGGAGATATTAATTAAGGGTCAGTATATGCTATAATCTAGAGCGGTAGTATCTTTTTACAAGGCTTGAAATAATCTATAAAATGGGTTTCCTCTTATCAGGAGGTGTTTATTGGATGGATAGCTATGATGTGATCATTATCGGTGCTGGTCCGGCAGGTATTTTCGCCGCCCTGGAAATAAGCAAAAAGAGTTCGCTTAAGGTGCTGATACTTGAAAAAGGGCGCAGGGTGGATAAGAGAAATTGTCTCATTGGAGACCAGGCTCCCAGCTGTGTCAATTGTCAGCCCTGTTCTATTATGTGTGGTTGGGGCGGGGCTGGAGCTTTTTCCGATGGTAAATTGACTTTAACCACTGAATTCGGTGGTTGGCTACAAGATTATGTTGGAAAAGAAAAACTGCAATCCTTAATTGATTATGCAGACAGTATATATGTTAAATTTGGGGCACCGGATCGGGTTTTTGGCCAGGATAGTGAAAAGATCGAAGACCTTAGAATAAGGTCGGCCAAAGCCGGTTTAAAACTGGTACCGGCCAGAATAAGGCATATGGGTACTGAAAACACCATTAGAGTATTGAAGAACATATATGATGATCTTAAATCCAAGCTGTCTATCCAAACCATGGAAGTGGTAGAGGAAATAATGGTTGAGCAGGGTCGGGTAAAAGGGGTTAGGACTAACCGTGGCAGCTATTATGCCCCTATTATCATTGCCGCCCCAGGCCGGGATGGTGCCCAGTGGTTTGCTGAGCAGGCCAAAACATTGGGTATCCTTATGCGCAATAATCAGGTGGATATTGGAGTTAGAGTAGAAGTCCCAGCCGTTACTATGCAAGAATACACCGATAATATATGGGAACCTAAAATCATATTCAATACCCGTGAATTTGACGACGTGGTCAGGACTTTTTGCGTGAATCCCAATGGACACGTAGTTATGGAGAATACCAACGGCATTCTAACCGTCAATGGTCATTCTTATGCTGAAAGCAAAAGCAGTAATACCAATTTCGCTCTTTTGATGAGTCAGGAGTTCACTCAACCCTTTAACCGCCCCATCCTGTATGGACGGCGTATTGCCAGCCTGGCCAATATGTTAAGCGGTTCTATAATAGTGCAGCGTTACGGCGACTTAAAACGAGGCCGTCGTTCCACCCCTTCCCGCCTGGATAAAGGCCTGGTGGAACCTACCCTTAAGGGCGCGGTACCGGGAGACTTGTCCCTGGTACTCCCCCATCGCTTCATGGTAGGTATCAAAGAGTGTCTGGAAGCCCTGGATAAAGCCATGCCGGGGGTGGCATCCGACCATACCCTATTATATGGCATAGAAGCCAAATTTTACTCAGCCCGGCCCAGCCTCAGCAATTCTTTGCAGACTGATATTGAGGGCTTGTGGGCTATAGGTGATGGAGCCGGGGTTACCCGGGGATTGATACAGGCCAGCGCCTCAGGGGTTATTGCTGCTGAGGAGATATTAAAAAATGCTTAGATTGGGAAAGGCATGATTAAATATGAAAAAATTAGGTGAAAAGGTCTTGTTCAGGGGCAATTGGATCACCCTAAAGTCTCTGAGCTTTTCAGGAGCAGATGGGAAAGTCTTTCAATGGGAATGCGTGGAAAGGAAAAATCGCCAGAATGGAATGGTCATCGTGGCCAGGCTCATGCCTTCCCAAAGGGTGGTGTTGGTCAAGCAGTATCGTCCGGCCATCAATAACTATATCATCGGATTTCCAGCTGGAATGGCAGACTCAGATGACATTGAAAAGGAAGCTTTAAGAGAACTGCTGGAAGAGACCGGTTTTACCGGGCGCATAACCGGAATCAGCCCCCCGCTTAAAAGCAATCCGGCCTTTTTAAATGATTATGTCTATATTGTCAAAGCAGAAATCGATGAAACTGCCTCCTGCAATCTAAAACCGGTTCAGAATTTGGGTACAGGAGAGGAGATTGAGGTTTTACCAGTTAAAGAAAAAGAACTGCCTTCTTTCCTGCAGGAACAACATAAAGGGGGCCTGGAAATCGGTATCGGTCCCTGGTATGTATTTTGCACCCTATGATGGACCGGGGTTGACAGTGGGGACGGTTCCGAGTGTCAACCTCGCCACCTGCTTACAGGTCCCTTTTTTCAAAATTATGAACTGCAGTCGTTAACCATATTCCCAGGTAAACTATAGTGTAAACAAGCATCAAGGTACTGGGTGTAGAGGCAGTACCGAAGGGGCCAAAATCAACTATGCTGCTATGAGCCATGGTTCTGCTGGCCAGGTCGACGGCCAGACGATAAACGGCATCAGATGGCATTATCAGGCTGGATACAATGCCTATATTGATCAAGGCTCCATTGCCCATCAAGGCTCCTATCTGCTCCACAAAGCCTCCGATTATACTTACCACAAAAATCATAAATGCTATAATTCCTGCACTCATGGTAGTGAAGATGGCGGACAAGGCCATGGTAACAGCCAGCAGGGCCAGGGGAAAGAGGGTAAAAACCACTACCGCTGCTGCCACCCCATAAGGCTCAAAAATTAAGCGGCAAAAATACCCGCTCAAAGCCATAATAGAAATAAGCAAAACTGTACTGTACAATGAGCTTACCAGGGCATAAGCAGTGTATTTGCCCAGGACAATGCTCCTGCGGCTCAGCGGACTGGATGCCAGGCCCAGTATGGTTCCGTTTTCAACTTCCTGGGATATGCTTCCAGCTCCTGTTACTATGGCCAAGGAGCCCACCATAAAAGTGGATACATACCAGCCCAGAACCATCAGCTGGGTTAATTATGCCTTTAGTATCAACAAGGTTACTGGATTTATCTTAAAATGAGCAGATTGACCCCTTTCCTTTAAAAACCTTAATTTCTGCTTACTTTATGCAGCTATATCTTCAGATGATTTGGCT
>JAAYNQ010000047.1 GCA_012520725.1 Syntrophomonadaceae bacterium
GCTACCTGTGGTCGCCCTCCGGTCCATCCGCCGGAATATCGTAGCAAACACCCACGGGCGGTCGAAACCGCCCCAATCGCCGCAAGGAATCCCCAAAATCGTTGTACGCCTGTAGGGGCTACCTGTGGTCGCCCTCCGGTCCATCCGCCGGAATATCGTAGCAAACACCCACGGGCGGTCGAAACCGCCCCAATCGCCGCAAGGAATCCCCAAAATCGTTGTACGCCTGTAGGGGCTACCTGCGGTCGCCCGCCGGTCCATCCGCCGGAATATCGTAGCAAACACCCACGGGCGGTCGAAACCGCCCCAATCGCCGCAAGGAATCCCCAAAATCGTTGTACGTCTGTAGAGACTACCTGCGGTCGCCCGCCGATCCATCCGCCGGAATATCGTAGCAAACACCCACGGGCGGTCGAAGACCGCCCATAATCCTCACCGGCAACTGGCTCCCCTTGTCTCTTTTTGGAGTACCAAGCCGGCTCTTCCAGGAATATAATAAAATGCACAAATGATGGAAGAAAGGAGTTGGCCGGTATGAACGAGATTGACTGGCTGGAATTATTCCTAGCTTTAATAGGCCTTATTGGCTGGTGCATACTCGTACTCAAGCTAGTTGATGGTTGGGCCAACCGGCAATACCAGAACCGAATTCATCAAATATCTATCGTCCGGACTCTGGAGATGAATCTCAGCTTATTGGAAAAATTACAGAGCAACTTGGAGGCAGTTGAAAAGTTTAATTATACGCTGGAGAAAAGACTCTTGCTTATGGACGACAGATTGGAAAGATTGCTGGCCCATAAAGAGATGATCAGCAGTTTGGAACCGGCCGGAAGAGGAAAACGGCGCAGTACCAGAGAACTTGAGGCGTCATATGAAAGGCCGGAAAACTATGCAGAGCAAAGTGAGTTGCTCCAGGGAAATCCAAGTAGATTTTAAAGCCACAGCCCAACTCAAGACACAGAGCCCAGACCCCAGTAAGGCTTGGTTTTCGGCCCGACACTCATAGTTTTAGTAATAAGTAAGACGGGCCATATACATATAAAAGCAAAGAATATGGCCCAAGCCAGGCTGGGGCAAAGAGAATATATACAATAAAGTCGAAAAGGGTTATAAAAAATAATAGGAAAAACCTTCTCCTACCCCTTAACAGCTAGACAATAAATGATAAAATATTAATATTATGTAATAAGACAATCTGCTCTTGTAATTGATTGAGGTTATGAGTGGGGGAGGAATTAAAATGTTGATACCTTTGGCACGAGGGATATCAGTATTGATGCCAAATGCGCCCAAATTTTATCCTTACTGTATATGCATGTACATAGCAGGGGAGCAAAGGGCGGTTATTGATTTTGGAGCCGGGCAGAAGGCTTTTAACGAAATCGATATTAAGTCCATAGAACTAGGTTTTTTCACCCATAATCATCCCGACCATACCCACAGCGCAGTCCTTTTTAAGCATAGCAGCTTGTACGCGGCCAAGGAAGAAGAGCAGTCATACCAAAGTGAGAAAGATTATCTTGACTTACGAGGATTTGAGTATTGGAACCTATATATGCCTGGGAAAGCTTTGCCTGAACCCCCGGATGCCACTTTACAGAATCCCGACATACCAGTGGAACCGGGCTTTGTTAAGATAGACCTGGCCGGAACCATCACCGATGGCCAGCAAATAGAATTGGGGCGGGGAATACGTATGACTGCGATACATCTGCCTGGACATAGTATCGGGCACTATGGATTCTATTTTGAAAAAGAAGGGATATTATTTGGTGGGGATATAGATACCACCCGGGCCGGCCCCTGGTATGGAGACGGTTGTTCCAATGTAGGGCAGTTTATCAATTCGGTAGAGCGCATAAAAGAGATTAATCCCGGTACTTATGCTTCTTCCCATCGCCGGCCCTTGACTGAAAATATCATTCCCAGTCTGGAGGCCTATATACAGGTTTTGCTGGATAGAGAAAATCGGGTTTATGACTTGCTCAAGCAACCCCATAGCATAGAAGAGCTGGCCTCCTATCATTTGGCCTTTAACTATAATATGTTCTCTATGGAGGATTTCTGGGAGATGATGTACGCCTACCATCATGTACAGCACTTGATGGAAATAGGAGCGGTAGTTGAAGTAGCACCAGGAATCTTCCAACAGGCTTAAACAGCAGCACATCAAGAAAAAAGCCCCCGGAGCAAATGTTAAGCCCCGGGGTTTTTGCCGATGCCCATGTTAACGGCGCATCATTCGTTGGAATAGACGAAAGTTGCAGAGGTATATTAGCAAAAGTCTATAATATCTTATTGGTCCTGGTCCAAATTTTCTGTTCTTTGGCGGCCTTGACCAAATCATCTCTAAAATCAGGATGGGCGATGTTGATTAACATTTCCGCCCGGTCATAAACCGGCTTACCCATCATATTGGCAACGCCATATTCAGTGACTATATTGGATACCGTGCCGCGGGTACAGGTGACTATAGTGCCCGGGCTGAAATAGGGAACGATACGGGATACCCTTTCTCCCTTATGCATGGTAGTAGAAGTCATGCATATATAGGCGGCTCCGCCTTTGGACCATTCAGCCCCCATGGTGAATTCCAGTTGACCGCCGGTTCCGGAGATCTGTTTAAATCCTTCCGATTCTGAACTTACCTGACCATAAAGATCCACTGCTACTGCATTGTTTATAGCTATCTGATTATCATTCATGGCAATCCGGTGCGGCATATTCACCAAATCTACCGGATAAATGGCACAAGCCGGATTGTGGTCGATGAAATCATATAGCCGCTGGGAACCTACGGCAAAGGTATAGGTCATCCGACCTTTGTCCAGATTCTTTCTATTCCCGGTAATCTTGCCTTGTTCATACAGGTCCACGAAAGAATCAGCCATCATTTCTGAATGGATACCTAGATCCTTTAGATCACTTTGAGCAATTAATTTAGCAATTATACTGGGCAGGCTTCCGATGCCGAATTGCAGGCAGTCTCCATCTTTAAGCCTTTCCACTATGAATTGGGCTATTTTTTTCTCTTCTTCGGAAGCTTCAAACTCTGCCGGAATGGTGAATAATGGTTCGGTGTTCTCTACTATGGCATCGATCTGGGAGATATGAATGCAATGTTGTTCTCCACCTAAGGCCACCGGAGCTTCCTCATTGACCTCTACTATTATGTGTTTAGCCATTTCACATAAAGCCATGGTCTCTGAACAAGTGGTACTGAAGTTAAAATAACCAAATTTATCCATGGGAGCAACCTGAGTCATAAATACGTCGGCAGGCCTGGACCAGCCTCTTCTTGCAATAAAGGGGGTGAAGCCGAAGTTGCTGGCTACATAGTAGCATAGACCTTTCTCTGCCAAAGCCCTATCAAAAGGACTAAAATAACCGGAATGATAGAAAAAAGTTTCCTGTTTCGGATCAGCTAGAACCGTCTGGGGTACATAAAGCTGCATAACCCCTTTAAGCTGGATATCCTTTAATTCCCCAGCTCTTTTAGCCAGGGCCGCGTCTAATGCTTTGGGACTCATGGCAAAGTGATTGTAATTAACCTGATCCCCCGACTTTACAACCTTCACTGCCTCTTCCGGCGTGCGCAATTTTTCTTTGTACATGCTCATAAAAGTACTCATTCATCACCCATTCCTTTCTCATTTACTATAGTATTACCTGCTACCCGGGGCTGGTTTTGGTATTCAAATTACCATATTATACCGCCTATAGGGGATGCTATAGGTAGTATGACCTTTAATCTGCAAGAATAATGCCAGCCAGGATAAAAAAATGATTTTATCTTTAGGAGGGCTGATGGCAGGTATATTAAGGAGTCTTGTTTACCCCTGGAGTAAACTCTGGTCACCGTTGATTTTAATTATTATGGGGAAACGCCTTATTATTAAACATATTATGTATAATACCTGGACACTCAGGATAATAACCCAATAAAACGGAGTATTTGTTCATAGGTTAGGCCCATGTTTATATGAGTCTTGTGGTATAATTAATAAAAAATAAATACGCATCGAGGTGTTGTCTTTTGTTTAATTTTGCCGACGCACAAATGGACATTAAAGACTCATGGTTTAGTTTTATTAACGATGGAACAGTAACAAAAGACGCCATAAGGCCGGAAATATTAAGATCCTGGCAAAGGTGCCGGAACTTAATAGAACCCTTTGCGGAAGGAAAGTCTTATTTATCCCAGGATGAATTGATGCTCCGAAAGAGTCGGAATCTTGAGATGATTAAAATAGCTTGGCCCATTATGAAGGAATTGGGAACGGTGGTGGATAAAAGCATGGTGCTTTTATCTGATGCTGAAGGCTTCCTGCTGGAGGTGGTTGGTAACAATGAACTGCTTCCGGTAGGTATTTGCTGCCAGGAAAGTGTGATCGGAACCAATTGCATTGGCACGGTCCTGATAGAAGGCAAATCCATGGAAATAAAGACTTTCGAACACTTCAGACATTGCCTCCATTTTTATAATAGTGTTGGGGTGCCTATCAAGGCTGATTCCCGCATTATTGGGGTGCTGAGTTTGATGAATGCCTTTCATGATTTATCCCCCGAAGTCATTCAATTAGTGAAATATGCTGCCACTACCATAGGTATGGGTGTGGAGAAAAAGACCGAGATAGATTCCATTTTGGATTGTGTGCAATATGGTCTCTTTGTTGTAGACGGCAATGGTAGAATAATAAACCTCAACTATAAATCCCAGGAATTGCTGGGAATAAACAGAAACGAAGCCATAGCCAAATCCATAGGAGATTATATCCCCAACTATCAAGGTCTGCTTAAAGTGCTTGGGGATGAACAGGAAGACAGCTACCAATTCATCATTAAAAATGGCTCCAATACCCGGAATTGCTCTTTGCGGATCAAGGAACCTCTAAAAACTTCAGAAAATAAGGAAGAGTCCATAATTCTGTTTACATACGATTTTGAATCCAACCAGGATGTCAAAGGCAGCAAAGCTGCTTCCGGCAACGACTGGAACTTTTTCAGTGATCTCATCGGTGAAAGTGATGCCTGGATGCAGGTTAAGGAATTAGGCAGGAAAGCAGCCAAAGTTAAGTCCAATATATTGATTATAGGTGAAAGTGGAACCGGCAAGGAATTACTGACCCAGGCCATTCATCAGGCCAGCGACCGCAACGGACCATTAGTGCCCATAAATTGTGGAGCCATTCCCAAGGAATTATTGCAGAGTGAATTCTTCGGCTATGAAGAGGGAGCCTTCACCGGAGCCAAGAAGGGCGGTGCCGTGGGCAAATTTGAAATGGCTGACGGGGGCACGGTATTTTTGGATGAAATCGGTGAGATGCCCCTTGATATGCAGGTAAGCCTGTTGAGATTTCTGCAGGACCGGACCGTTATCCGGGTGGGGGGAAACAAGGGTAAAAAAGTGGATATCCGGATTATAGCGGCCACCAACCGTGACCTGGAGGAGGCCGTTGATAAAGGATTATTCAGGGAAGATTTGTATTACCGGCTTAATGTAATCAATATCAAGCTGCCTCCGCTCCGAAGCCGGAAAGAAGATATTCCCCTGTTGGTAGACCGCTTTATAAAAGAACTGCTAGGCAACGATAGCGGGGGTATTAAGAATATAAGCCAGGAAACCATGGCCATACTGCAACGCTATAATTGGCCGGGTAATGTCAGGGAACTGCGCAATGTTATAGAACATGGAGTAGTATTCGCAGAAGGCAAGACCATAACCCCCGAATGTCTGCCCCAGCGCTTTTTCCAGATAAAATTGGCCGACAAACCCAATGACTTAAGGAATCAGGAACTGCAGCATATAAACAAGGTGCTGGAAGAACATAACGGTAATATATCCAAAGCAGCTAGAGCCTTGGGTATAACCCGCAGTACCCTATACCGAAAAATCGAACAGATGAAAACGTTATCCAATAATTAACAGCCTTTAAATACCGCTTTGCGCTTTTCCAAAAAGGCAGCTACTCCCTCGTGAAAATCATGGGTACTCCAGCATTGGACCTGACCTCCTGCTTCCATGCTGGCAATAGCTGCAAAGTCATTGTTGGCACAAGAGCGCAAAATCTGTTTAGAGTACTTTAGAGCCACACTGGGGCCGGTAGCCAGTTTATCGGCCATAGCATATACAGTAGGGTAGAGGTCCTGGTGACTTACCACCTGATTGAATATACCCAATTCCAGGCATTCTTTGGCATTCAGTACTTTGCCGTTATATAGTATTTCTGCAGTACGTTGGTGTCCCAGTTTCTTAAACAAAAAATAAGAGGTTCCGCCATCCGGCAGGAGCCCGATATTAATAAAATTAGCTGCAAACTTGGCCTTTTCGGAGGCGATGATGATGTCTGCTGCCAAAGTTCTCCCGGTAGCAACTCCTGCAATAACGCCATTGGCTGCAACTATAACCGGTACTGGTAAATCATAGAATCGCTTATTTTGTATGTAGGCTCTTTCAAAAATCCTGCGGGCTTCACTAACCTTATCCAGGGATTTAAGCATTCTAATATCCCCTCCGCCGGATAGGGCTTCTCCCTTGCCGGTCCATACTATTACCTTGACATCATCCCTTTTTTCTATTTCTTCCAGGGCTAGATTAAAAGCATCAGCTGTTTCTTCATTAAGGGCGTTAAACACTTCAGGCCGATTCAAGGTAATGGTGGCAACTCCATTCTCCTTGATGTTCAACAAAATTGGTCCATCCATTATCAGTTGTCCTATGTCCATCATACCTATCTCCTTTAAATCTCGCTTTATACTTTTGGCCAGGGAGTTCTACCTGTCGTCAAGCCCCCAAGCAAGAAAATATTCAACCTTACTTGTGCTAAGAAGCTTTACCCACCTTGGGTGTTCCAGGATCATACACCTGGCCTTTGGGGTATTTTTCAACTAGTATGGTGAAGCCCAAGGTTTCTAGAGGCCCTTTTAGGGCCTCCAGAAAACCTTTAGCCAATTTATTTAACTCTCTGCCAAACCGCAGCAGCCCCCATGCCCATTCCTATGCACATGGATTCAACAATATATTCTACCTCAGAATAATCAGGATCTGCAAACAATGCGGTTATGTCAGTGGCGATTCTAGCCCCGGTGCATGCCAGGGGATGGCCTATGGATATACCTGAGCCCCATACATTGACCCGATCCTTGGGGAGTTTCAGGGCTTCAAAGCAGCAGTAATAGGCCTGGGAGGCAAAGGCCTCATTTACTTCCCATAATCCAATCTGATCAGGAGTTAAACCAGCCCTTTTCAAGGCCAGGGGAATGGCCACAGCGGGACCTATGCCCATTATGGTAGGATCTACTCCCACTACTGCCGAGCTGATCAGCTTCATCTTGGGTTTTAATCCCAAAGCCTTGCAGCCTTCTGCGGTTGCTAATACCAGACCAGCTGCAGCATCATTGATCTGACTGGAGTTGCCGGCTGTAACCGTAGCCTTATCATCCTGCATGAATACCGTAGGCATTTGCGCCAGCCCTTCAATGGTAGTATCCCTGCGCAACCCCTGATCCTGCCATACTACCATTTCTACATCATCAGTAATACCATCTTCCACTCTTTTCTTGGCCAGTGATTCTGGTGCGGTATACAGAGCTTCAGGGGCAATTTCTGAAGCCCGGAAGCTTTTGGCCGGGACCTTGCACTTAATTGGCACTATCACGTCTTTGGTCTTACCCAGGCCCCCATTGGCATCCTGAGCCTTAGCACACTTCATGTGGCTTTCATATGCAAACTGATCCTGGGCTTCCCGGCTGATGTTAAATTTGCGGGCTACCTGTTCTGCTGTCCAGCCCATCATCGGTGACATAGGATCATAATACTTGGCTCTATCCGGGTTCGGGTCAGCACCGGCACCCATAGGAATATGAGTCATATGCTGAGCTCCACCGGCAATTGACACATCCCCCGACCATCCTGCAGCCATGGTAGCATGACATGTGACCAGGGCACTGAGACTGGAAGCACAGAATCTATCCACAGTCATCCCAGGAACATCATAACTTCCGCCAGACAGCAGCCAGGCATTGCGACCGATATTCCCGCCTTGCTCTTTAAAAGCGTTGGCGGTAGCGGCCCAGTATACATCTCCCACTATTTTTTGTTTTTCCTTATCTTCGCCTAACCCGATTCTCCTGCGCAAATCCTTGATAACAATAGCCGACAGATCATCAGCCCTTACATTGGTAAACCAGGATTGTTTTCCAGCTCTGGCCACCGCGGTGCGGGCGGCCTCAACCACAAATACTTCTTTCATAATAATTCTTTCCTCCTATTTAAATAATGCTGGATTATTACCTATATTGTTGCCTTCTTCATCATATATATAATAGCCTTTGCCGGTTTTACGTCCTAAGAAACCAGCTCTTATCATCTGGGTAGTCAATAAGCAGGGACGGTATTTGTCTTCCCCAAATTCCTTATAAAGGGTCAGTCTGGTGGCCATGCTGATATCAATACCTACAAAATCTCCCAGTTCACAAGGTCCCATTCGCCAGTTAGCCCCCAGTTTCATACATTTATCTATGGCTTCCGGAGTGGCAACGCCCTCCTGCAACATAAAAGGTACCTCACCGCTTCCCATGGCTAAGATGCGGTTAACTACAAAGCCTGGAGAATCCTTCACCGGAACCGGTTCTTTACCCAATTTGCGGCTCAGTTCCATGATGGCGTTTTCAGTATCCGATGAAACCTGCAGGGGTCTGACCACTTCTATAAGTTTCATCATTTGCACCGGGTTAAAAAAGTGCATGCCGATAAACTTGTCAGGGCGCTTGGTGACATTAGCCAGTTCGGAAACCGATAGTGAGGAGGTATTGCTGGCCAGTATAGCATCCGGCTTACAGATTTCGTCCAGCTGTTTGAACAGGCTTTTCTTTATCTCCATATTTTCCACTATAGCTTCTATTACTACATCACAATCAGCCACATCCTTGAGCTCAGAGCTCTTGTTTATCTTAGCAATTATAGCTGTCTTGGCTTCGGAACTCAGTTTGCCCTTTTCCACAGCTTTGCCCAAAATTTTATCTATTCTCTTAAGGGCTTTTTCCACCAATTCCAGGTTAAGATCATTTAAGACTACGCTTAATCCTGCTTGGGCACATACCTGGGCTATTCCCAAACCCATAGCTCCCGCTCCAATAACACCTACTTTTTTAATGTCCAAAATAGTTTACCTCCTTTCATTGATTAAAGAAATCCAGAAAAATTCCAGCCTTGCTTAAGATACTTAACCTCCCTTCAACTATTAACAGTTGCAATTTCTGAAATTCCGCCATCTTTGGTGTAAACCAACCATCCATATTCCAATGCAAAAATGATACCAAGCCCGGTCAGCCTTGAATTGATAGCAGTCCAGCCGCACAGATGTATTTTTTTTACTCAATCAATGTATTTTATTAAAACACGATTTAGGCTTAGCAAAATACGAGGCTAGTCTGAGCATTTTTTTTAGGGCAGAGTATTTCTTGATTAGCCATTACTTATTCGGGCTGATAATTCCGATTTGAGTGTTTGCTTTCCCGAACTTGCAACTGGCATTATTTTTGCACCCAGGATCAAGAGAATATATAAAAGAGCTAGAAAAACAAAAAAGGGGGGAGCAAGCCAAAAGCGATATTTCGCTTAGCCATATAAGATAGCAAGGTGGATAAGAATTAAGCGGCTCGAAACAAATAAGGAGGATTAATCATGTCAGCGAATTTTGCCTATACCAATACCAGAGACTTGGAATTTATCCTACAGGAGTGGCTTCCTACGGAACAGATTTTTAATTATCCCAGGTTTGTGGATTATTATTCAAAAGATGATATTAAAGCTTTTTTGAACCCCATACTGAAAATGTGCAAGGAAGTTATAGAACCTACCAATGAAGACGGAGATAAGAACCCGGTTAGATTTGAAAACGGAAAGGTAATCTTGCCCCCATCATTTGGTCCCCTTTTTCATCAATTACAGGAACAAGGCTGGGGTACTTCCAATATAGACCGCTCTGAAGATGCGGTATTTCTACCCCAGATTCTGTATTCTGCCGTGTGGGAATTGATTGCTGCGGCCAACCCCGCCTTTGGTCCCTATATAGCTTTAACCAATGGGGCAGCCAACCTGATTCAGACTTTCGCTCCAGACGACATAAAACAGCGCTTCCTGCCTAAGATGCTGGATGGCTCCTGGGCGGGGACCATGTGCTTAACCGAACCAACTGCCGGCTCCGATGTGGGAGATATTATGTCTAAAGCTTATCCTACCGATGACCCCCGCATATTTAAGATAAAAGGAAATAAGATATTCATCACCGGGGGAGATAATGATTTCACAGAAAATATCATCCACCTGTATTTGGCCCGGGTGGAAGGTGCCAGGGAGGGAACCAAAGGGATATCTCTTTTCATAGTTCCCAAATACTGGGTAAATGAAGATGGCAGTTTAGGCCCCCTAAACGATGTTCAGACCACCGGAGTGGAGCATAAATTGGGGCAGGCAGGATCCTGCACCGCAGCCCTGGCTTTTGGAGAAGAAAACCAGTGCCGGGGTATTCTGCTGGGGGTCAATCCCCTGGAAAACGACGGCATCGGGGACGGAATGGCCCAGATGTTCCAGATGATGAATGGTGCCCGTCTGCAAACTGGACAGGCAGCCCGCTCCTGTTTGGCCAATGCCTATTATAATGCCCGGGATTATGCCAGAGATAGAATTCAAGGCCGGCCTTTGACCAATCCCAAAGGCGAACGGGTAAGTATCATTAATCATGAAGATATCAGAAGAACCCTTTTAATGCTTAAAGCCCATGTGGAGGCTATGAGAGCTATGATGTTTAAGGTCACCTTTGCTTTCGACGTCCGTGAGCACGACCCGGATCCGGAAAAGAGGGCCCAGGCCAACGATTTAATCGAAGTAAGCACCCCCTTCTGCAAAGCTTATCCATCAGATGAAGCCTGGTGGCTAATTGGCGAAGCTATTCAGACCTATGGCGGATATGGATACTGTGAAGATTATCCAGTAGCCCAGATTGCCCGGGACGTCAAAATTTACTCTATATGGGAAGGAACCAACTTTATTCAATCCCTGGACCTGGTAGGGCGCAAATGGACTATGAATAAAGGCGCAACCTTTGCCGCCTTCATCAAGGAAATGAAAGATTTTTATGAAAACAATAAAGAGGCAGAGGGCTTTGAAAAGGAATTCGAAAACCTGGGTAGAGCTTTAAAGGCTTATGGCAGCATACAGAAAACCATAATGGGCTATATGAAGGAAAAGAAATTCAGTATGATGCCTCTAAACTCCCACCGCATTCTCACTGCCACCTCCCAGTTGTTCAGCGGCCGCTGTATTTTAGACCAAGCTCTCTTGGCCGCTCAGAAAGCCCGGGAATTGGGTGAGGAGCATTATGACTACAACTTCTATATAGGTAAAGTAGCCGCTGCCAGGTATTACCTGCGCAACGTAGTACCCAATGTATGGGCCGTGGCTGAACTGGTTCAGGATGGTGATACATCAGCCCTGGATATCCCCTTGGAAGCCTTTGAATATTAATA
This sequence comes from Syntrophomonadaceae bacterium, assembly GCA_012520725.1. GTDB lineage: Bacteria > Bacillota > Syntrophomonadia > Syntrophomonadales > Syntrophomonadaceae > JAAYJK01. Next base: position 11,533 of record JAAYNQ010000047.1, read on the forward strand.
TATAAGTAAGATATGTATAAGAAGGGGACATTAATCTTATATGTCCCCTTCTTTGCTTCTGTATAAAAATATAGTAAAAACTTGTTATAAAAAGTGATAAAATGGACTCCAAGTTGAAATGCAGCAGGGTGCCTGGACTACTATTAAACACCTCATTGGAGAGATCGACTATCATGGCCTTTAAAGACCTGAGGCTGCTTATTCAGCATATGAATAAATTGTAGCAGTAAGATTTTGAACTGCAGGAGTGAAAAAAGAATTGCTCAGATCAAGCGTCATTTTAAGCATAATGGGCAGGATACTTCTTATCCTGGGACTGGCTATGGCTATCAGCACCCTGTGTTCCTTTATTTATGGGGAAGAAGTCCTGGAGCAGCTTTTGTGGTCTACCCTGATTACCATAACTACTGGTCTGATTTTTGCTTATAGTAACCATAAAACCGAAGAACTGAGTTACAAAGAGGGCTTTGCCATAGTGGGTTTAGGCTGGATAGTGGCATCTCTTTTCGGCTCCCTGCCGTTTGCCCTCAGTGGTTATTTTCCTTCCTATATTTCAGCTCTTTTCGAAACCGTATCCGGTATTACCACTACTGGAGCCACGGTCCTGGCGGATGTTGAAGTGCTGCCCCGGGGCTTGCTTTTTTGGCGCAGCCTTACTCAATGGCTGGGTGGTATGGGTATAATGGTATTATTTATTGCCCTGATTCAGGTTATTGGAGTGCGAGCCAACCAGATCTACCGGGCTGAGATTCCAGGAGGGGCAGTGGCCGGCAAAGTAACCCCCAAAGCACGGGATACCGCCAAGAATTTTTGGAAAGCCTACATTGGGTTAAGCCTTGTCCTCCTGCTGCTCTTGTGGGCGGAAGGGATGAGCCTTTTTGACGCCTTTTGTCATACCTTCACTACCATGGCTACAGGAGGTTTCTCCACCTGGAATGACAGTATCGCCCATTATGGCAGTCCAGCTATAGAGTGGACCATAATTATTTTTATGTTTCTGGCTGGTACGAATTTCTCCTTGCATTATTTAGCCTTGATAAAAAAAGACCTGGGCATTTACCTGCACAACCGGGAATGGAAGTTTTACGTCTTGATACTTCTTATATCATCCATAGTAGTATTCATTGATTTGAGTCATCTGCCCCTGGGGGAATACCGGATAAGAGATACTCTGTTCCAGGTCATATCCATGATGACCTCTACCGGTTTTACCACTGATAATTACCTGCAGTGGAACCTGGCTGCCCAGGGCATACTCATAATCATGTTATTTGTCGGAGCCTGTGTTGGCTCTACTTCCGGAGGTATCAAAGCCGGCCGGCTACTGATAATGTTACAGCGAGTCAGGATCGAGTTTAAAAAAATAATCCACCCCCGGGCGATAATATCCCAGCGCCTGGATCAAAGTGCCATAAGCGAACATGTAATCATAAATGTACTGCTATACTTCTTTTTGTACATAGTTATGGTTCTGATTGGCATGTCGGTATTAGCTGGATTGAACCTGGACCTAATCACCAGTTTTTCTGCAGCTGCCGCCTGTATGGGGAATGTGGGTCCAGCTTTTGGATCCGTAGGTCCCCTCTTCAATTACGGGATTATTCCTGATGCCGGTAAATTGGTCTTAAGCTTTTTGATGCTTTTGGGAAGACTGGAAATATTCCCCTTGCTGGTTTTGTTTTATCCCCAGTTCTGGAAAAAATAAAAAGGCAAGAGAATAAATATTGTTCTTGGACGGCAAAAGGTGGTATAATACTTTTCGGTTTCAAATAAGACGGCGGTCGCAGCCTACCCGCCTAAACAAAACAAGGAGGAATTGCCAAATGCAGCAGGCAGAAAAAACCCAGTTGTCAATACTCTTTCTCATCATCACCTGTTTATTTATTACTTGTTTACTTATCACCAACGTTTCCGCCGGCCGGTTAATCCAATTTATGGGACTTCCTTTAACCGCCGACCTGTTTCTCTTTCCCATTACCTATATTTTCGGAGATGTATTAACAGAAGTTTATGGATTTCAGAAAGCCCGTCTGACTATTTGGTTGGGTTTTGGAGCCAACCTTCTGATGGCCCTTTTTTTCATCTTCATTATTCATTTGCCTTATCCTGATTTCTGGGAATTCAATGATGCTTACAATACTGTCTTGGGTTTTACCCCCAGGCTGGTTCTGGCATCTTTATGCGCCTATTTGCTAGGAGAATTCTCCAACTCCGTGATTCTCTCCCGGATGAAGGTTTGGACCGGGGGCCGCTGGCTCTGGACCCGTACTATAGGATCCACCCTGGTAGGGCAAGGTTTGGACACCCTGGTTTTTATGGCCATAGCCTTCGGCGGCAGCTACACCCTGCCGGTCTTTATTACCATGGTGGGGGGACAATATCTGTGGAAAGTAGGCTATGAAGTACTGGCTACCCCGCTAACCTATGCTTTGGTGGGCTGGATAAAGAGAAAAGAAGGACTGGACGCCTATGACCATGGAATCAGCTATAATCCTTTTCGCATTTCCTGATGCCTGCAAGATTGATTCCAGGGGATAAAAAGGCGCGTAATAGCTTATATCTGAACCCTTCTGGTCTAATCACTCTAATGTAAAAAAACCGGCTCCTTAATCAGTCGTATTGAATTAATAGGTTCATGAATATTTGCTCTTTTATGAGGCTTTTTCTTAAAATTGGCCGTCATAATAAGCAATTGGTTTTTTAGAGTCAACAGTTCCAAATCTTCCGCTGGTTTAAACCAATGGGTCAACCACCTGACTGCCTCCTGACTGTGCTTTAAATCCAGTCCGGCCAGCAGAAGATGGCTGTTAATATCTTGATAGGCAATAAACTCGGCCGGAGCCAGAGCATCTACCTCCGGCGAGTAATACCAATTCTTAAAAGCAGAAAGCTTAGCCTGCAGTTCATAGCTATCCAACAAACTGGCATTGAATTTGACAATGTTTAAAACTACTTGAGAATACATGTCCACTAACTGCAAATAAAAACACACCTTACCGATACTATCTAACTACCACACTATTTTCATTTGAGATCCAGTTGCGATAATAATAAGAAGATCTATCAAAGCATATCTGCCGCTTTTTCAAATGCTGTATAATGTACCCTTCCAGGGAAGTAGCCTTAATCTTTCTAAAACCTTCTACCCATCCTAAGCTGAGCAATAAAAAGTACTCACCCCGGTAGTTTATCCTGATCCTATTGTTAATTTGATAACACATCAGGACGTTTTCTCCTGCAAAAAGGTTTTGATTAATTAATTTTACTATGTATCTGACATAATTTGTAGTTGGTGCATGTTTTCTATAAACTGCATCGGCATAATGCATCCCCCCATTGGCTCGATAAAATGATTCACTGGTATCCAACACTTTTTTACACCTCCGGATAAAGAATCTTTTTCTCACCAAATCAGTAACAACATCCTAATATTGTTAATCCACAAACCATATTATACCAAATCAATGGACGTATTATAGGTCGAATTCTGGGAAAAAAACTAGGACCCATTCAATGGGCTAATTGGCACGGAAGCCTAAAATATAGGAACATCTACCCAAATAACACACAACATAATAACAAATCTCTCGACATAATGGCCCCAAATGTCAGATTAGCACTATACTGGGACTTATTTGGCTCAATGGTATGGAGGCTGAAAGCAGGTGATAGGGTCCGGCTAAAGGTGTTTGCTTTAATTTATTCCTATACTGCCAGGAGTGTCCCGATGACCCTGACCTGGACAATCCGTGAGCCAGGCACAAGCTGTTTAATAGGACTTTAGTCAAATATTAAACTAGTATATCAATACTCAATTATTAAATTTGATACTTTGATGATGAAGGAGACTACCATATATTGGCGAATTAATATGGAAAACATATAGCAGGGTGAGAAACATGAATAAATATAATAAACTGGTGCGTGATTTGATTCCAGATATAATCAGGCAATCAGGAGCTAATCCAGTTACCAGAACTATTGGAGACCATGATGAATATGTGGCTTACCTGAATGCAAAACTCAATGAGGAAGTAGCTGAATACCAGGAAAGCAAAAACCTGGAAGAGCTGGCGGATATACAGGAAGTTATCTACTCTTTAATAAAAGCCCAAGGCCTGTCATTGGAGGATTTTGAAAGCTTGCGTTTGAGCAAGAAGAAAGAACGAGGTGGTTTCGACTGTCGTATGCTGTTAATAGAAGTAAAGGAGTAGGAGATGGATAACGGGTATATTGCTGATGACTTCATAAGTGTGGATGGTGCAACGGTCGCCGAAGACTTATTTGTTGAGTTGTTTGTAGAGACCTATGGATTAGACAAAGTTCAATATTTGGTTAACGAGTACCTTCTACAGGATATTTATGGCGGTTACCGCTATATAGATTATGCACTTAAGACTGTCTCAGGCAAAATTGCCTTGGAAATAGATGGTGAACTTGGCCATAATCCGATTTTTTGTGGCCTTGACAAGTATCAGGATGATCTGCTTAAAAGGAATAGTATTATTCATAATGGTTGGAAATTATTTATCTGGACATATAGGCAATTGGTTAATAATCGGGAACAGGTAAAATCAGAATTAAAACAATTCCTCGGGCATGATCCATCCTTTAGGATCCATGATGACTATCTGCCTTACCAAAGAGGCAAAGTATTGGAATTACGTACTCATCAGCAAGAGACTCTTGATAAATTGGCGGAGTTGAGAGAAGAGTATTGTACTATGGCTTTAATTGCGGATGCCCAGGGAACCGGGAAGACAACCACTGCAGTTTTAGATGCCAAAAGAATGGGTTTGCCCACCCTTTTTGTGGCCCATACCCTGGAGTTGCTGGAACAAGCGGAGCGACGTTTTAAGGAACTATGGCCGGACAAAAAGGTTCAGCGTATAACAGATTTTGCTCACATAGGGCAGAGTGATATTGTTGTTGCCAGTATTCAGGGCATGCATCTTAATCTGAATAAGTTTAAGCCCGATCAATTTGGCTATATAATCATCGATGAAGCTCACCATGCGGCAGCCGAAAGCTACAGAAAAGTCATTAACTACTTCAATCCTAGTTTTTTATTGGGTCTAACTGCCACCCCAGAAAGACACGATCAGGAATCTATTATGGACATCTTCAAAAATGAAGCCCATCGCCTGGATTTAAAGACAGCAGTGGAAATAGGAGAATTAGTACCTATTCGTTGTGTAAGAATAAAAACTAATATTGATTTTACTAAGGTCAGATTCAAAGGCATTACCTACAACTATCGTGATTTAGATGAAAAAATACATATACCGGATCGAAACCGACTTATAGTTGATACTTATTTGAGTCATGTACCAAATCGACAGACAGTGGTTTTTTGCGCCAGTGTAAAACATGCTCGGGTAGTGGCCCAAATGTTTATTGATGCTAGCGTGGAAGCTCGGTCTGTAGATGGAAAGATGAAAAGGCAGGATCGTGAAGCCGTGTTGGAGGCTTACCGAAAAAAAGAGGTAAAAGTCTTATGTGCCTGTGATATTTTGAATGAGGGATGGGATAGCCCCGATACCGAAGTTTTATTTATGGCCCGGCCTACCCTTTCCAAAGTAATATATTTGCAGCAGTTGGGGAGGGGGACTCGCAAAGCTCCCGGCAAGGATTGTTTATTGGTGTTTGATTTTATTGATAACACCACCCGTTACAACCACTCGGTCAACCTTCATCGCCTATTGAAACAAAAAGAATATGTAGCGGGGGCATTCATTTTAGCTCCGAAAGATGAAATGAATGAGGAACGACAGAGGATAATAAATGGAGAAAAGCCAGAAATAATATTGCCCCATAATATCTACGCCATTGACCATGAAATAGTGGATATTTTTGATTGGCAGGAGGAAATCAAGGAAATGATTTCAATGCAGGGACTAGCCCGTGAATTATATGTGGATGATTCAACTGTTCGCAACTGGATTAATACTAGAAAAATTACCCCGGGGCCTGATTTTGAGGTGTCCATGGGTAATGTGACTTATAAATACTTCGAAAAATCAAGAGTAGATACCATTAGAGAACAACTGGGCATAGAAAAGCGCAATCCCGGGCAAATGAAAGAAATATTTATGGAATATGTAAAGGATGGTACCATGAGTGCATCCCTCAAGCCGGTTATGTTAAAAGGAATGTTAACCCTGGCCGATAGTAAAGGACAAGTTGATTTGATGGAATTAACCAGATATTTTAGAAAATTCTATGAAGATCGAGCCGACCAGGGCTTGGCTATTGAGGTTCGGGGTGCGGTGGTTAATCGGATCATAGAAATGGATGATTACCAGCTGGCCAATTATATGCTCAAAATGCCTTTTGAGAAATTTGAGCGGAAGTACTTTGTAGAACATAAAAAGGAGTTGAATAAGGTTGCTTTTTCTCCAAACATCTGGAGGAAGCTATCAGAGGCTGAAAAAGAACATTTGATCAATATTTGTGATAAACAGATTAGGGATTATTATGAACGTCGGGTGGACTAAGCCGGGGGAATAAGCATTACTGACCTTTCGACCAAATTAATCCTATTCTTCTTTCCCTAAATAAGTAAAATGATAGTAATGGGTTTTGTATAGTTTTATTGGCAAATTCCTTGACATCATCATATACCAGGAGCCATTATCAGCCTACTCAAATGCAAATTTGGACTTAATTTGTGTCGTTTCCGACAGGATAACGGAACTGAAACTTGGGTGGAACACTTCGAAAGGGAGGAGGAAACTATGAACCCTTACTTAATAGGATGGAGTATATTAAACCTCCTGCTGTTGCTGCTCATTATAGCGATTCCCATAGTGTGTATAGTATTGCTGGTCAAGATGAACCGGCGATTGAAGCGGATAGAAGAAGAGATACGTCAGTTGAGCAGTCATCGAGCAAATTAATCCTATTCTTCTTTCTCTAAATAAGTAAAATGATAGTAACGGGTTTTGTATAGTTATTGGCAAATTCCTTGACATCATCATATACCAGGACTTACATAAAATGGCTGGCAAAAACTAATGTGAATGAAGAAGAGCTGGGGCCAATAATGCATGAAGGCAAGCACTTAACGTCCTAAAGATTGGTGAACAGAATGTACAACTATTCCTCGTATTATGCAAATCCCTTATCAAAAATGGAGGAGGAGTTGGTATGGATGTTCTTCAGGCCATCAAAGGAAGGCGATCTTACCGTAGTTTTTTGGACCGGCCAGTGGAAGAAGAAAAGCTGCAGGCCATTTTAGATGCCGGGCGCTGGGCTCCATCGGTGATGAATTTGCAGCCCTGGCAGTTCTGGGTGATCAAAAATCGTGATGTAATAGCTAAATTAAAAACCGCCAGTCAGGAGACTCTACAAAGGATTTTCCAGGCTAGTGGGTGGAAATGGGTCAGTAAGTTCAGCCTGGAGTTTATGAGCCAGGCCCCGGTAATAATTGCGGTAGTGGGTGATCCCAAGCAAACCGGTGCCGATCAGTTTTTGCCCGGGCGGGGTCAGGGCTATGCCTATTCCTGCTGTGCGGCAGTGCAGAATATGCACCTGGCAGCCCATGCCCTGGGCTTGGGAACCCTGTGGTTTACCCTGTATGAAACCGCTAAAGTTAAAGAAATCCTGCAAGTGCCCCCGGAACTGGACGTTGTAAGCATGATCATATTGGGATACCCCAGCCATCCTGACGCTACTATGAAGAGAAAGGAACTGGAGGAAATAGTAAAAATTGTCGATTAGCTGTAATTTATGAAATAAAGGCCATCTAAGCAAATGTTTAGCTCTTTAAGGGCGGAGTGGAGCGGGTTCAACGGGAAGAATAAACATTTGTTTATTCTTCCCCCTTCAGATGCTTGATTCCTGGCCAGTACCATACATGAAGTTGTTGTGAGCTTCTGGGGCGAGATAAATATAGTATGGCCTTAAAGGCCAAAGCCTCAATCAACCTATCCAAGAGGTTTTGAACTATGAACTTCAATAAAGCCTACCCTTTCTAAAAACATTTTCCCTGATAATGGCAAACAGATAAATTAAACCATTTTACGACAAAGAAGGACAAGTTGATGCTATAATTGATATTAGAAGTATATTAATATGTTTTATCCTAAAGCTTTAATATTGCAGTATAATTTGGCACCATTGGTTACACTCCAGTAATATTTTTAATCATTCTCATAGATCTTAGTCTTCCTGATCAAAAAGTATGAAGGGAGTGATGATCACTTCTTTAGTGCATTTTAGCCATAAGGTGGCAAGGTATTACCCATTATATTTAAGAGGAGGATAAAGAAATGCAAAGAGTTGGAAAGAAACTAGCCTGTCTTTTAGTATTCATGATGCTGTTTACTGTGATAGGCTGCGGCGGATCAGGTTCCCAAACCGGTGATCAGTCCGGGGGACAATCTGACATTCTAACCAAAGACGCTGATGTGGTAGTAATTGGTGCTGGTACTGCCGGCATGACTGCTGCTATTGAAGCAGCCAGTGAAGGTGCAAAAGTTATTCTGTTGGAGAAAATGGGTAAAGTAGGAGGAAGCAGCCGCTTTGCGGAAGGTGTTTTTGGTGCCGAGAGCCCGCTGCAAAAGGAATTAGGTATTAATATCAGTAAGATGGAAACACTGCGTAAAGAGATGGAGTTCCACAATTACCGGGTTTCCGGTCCCCAATGGAAAGCCTTGATCGACGCCTCAGGAAATAATATTCAATGGCTTTTGGACATGGGAGTAAAGTTCGCCATGGTAAGCAGTCCAGGGAAAGGTGAAAAGACCTGGCATGTTTATGATGGTTTCGGAGATGCTCTTTTCGATCAATATCTCTTGCCCAAAGCTGAAGAACTGGGGGTTGAAGTCTTGGTTAACACCCCAGGGACGGAATTGGTCATGGAAGATGGACGTATTGTAGGAGTGAAAGCCAGCACCCCGGACAAGAAGGAACTGCTTATCAATACCAAGGCTGCCATAATAGCAACTGGTGGATTCTCCGATGATCCGGAATTGGTGGCCGAATTAACTACCGATGATATGACTCAGGTGGTTAATGGTGGAACCCCTGGTCATACCGGAGATGGAATAAAAATGGCCCGGGCAGTTGGGGCAGCCTCCAACGGTTGGGCTATATTCAGTAAAATCGGTCTTACCCTGGAGCGGCATTCAGTTCATTCCCATATCAACTCGGCCGCTGCTATGGAACCAAGCCTATGGGTCAATAAATTCGGGGAACGCTATGTTAATGAGGATGTGATCTTCCATTATACCCGGGCGGCTAATGCAGTGGGAACTCAACCCACCACTTATTCTATTATCGATAGCAATCTGCTGAATAAAATGGTTAACGAAGGTTGTTATAATGGTTTTGGAGCCTATGTGCTGCCTGGCACTAAACTGGTTGACCTGCCCGCCGAATTGGAAGATGCTCTGGAAAGAGGAGACGAGAATGTTTTCAAAGCTGATACTTTAGAGGAACTGGCTGATAAACTGGGGATTGATCAAGACACCTTACTGGCCACCATCGACCGTTATAATGAATTCTGTGCCAATGGCCAGGACCTGGATTACGGCAAAGAACCTCAGTATCTCAATGAAGTTAAAACCGGCCCCTTTTATGCCTTCCATATCAAAGTCCTCAACCTCAATTCCATGGGTGGCATAAGAGTGAATATTAAAAACGAAGTCCTTAATGAAGATTACCAGCCCATCCCGGGCTTGTATGCGGCAGGTATGGACTGTGACGGCTATACTGGAGATACCTACGGTTTGAATATACCCGGTTCTTGTCAGGGTATCGCATTGTTCACCGGCAGAAATAGTGGAATTAATGCGGTAGAGTATATTAATAGCCTCTAGTTAAATGATAAAAAAGACATGAAGGGAACTGTTTCATTGATTGATGAACTGTTTCCTTCATGTTATATAGGAGCTGGCAGGGGATGAATTATGAATGACATTAAACTGGGTCAATATGTGCATGGATATTCGCTGATACATTTATTGGATCCTAGGACCAAGATCATCTGCTGCACCTTTATAGTGATCAGCATACTGAGCAACCATAATTTCTGGTATTTGCTGGCCTACCTGGGCTTGATACTGGCCGCTATAAAATATTCCGGAATACCCTATAAATCAATATGGCGCAGTATGCGGGGCATCAGGTACCTGCTCTTGATCACTTTTCTTTTTCAAGCAGTGCTTACCCCCGGGGAAGGGCTTATTCAATTAGGAGCCCTGAGTGTTACCCGGGAAGGCTTGAGCATAGGTTTGATCAATTTACTGCGCCTGGTGATATTGTTCCTGGGTTCCATCCTCCTCTTGATGACTACCACCCCCATGAAATTATCAGCGGGTTTGGAATATCTATTGCTGCCCTTGAACAAGATCAAAATTCCGGTGCAGCATTTTACCACCATAATCAGTATTTCCTTTCGTTTTATACCCACCCTGGTGGAGGAATCGATTATCATCAAAGATGCACAAAGATCCAGGGGAGCCAGTTTTGATTCACCCAAGATTTTTAGCAATATTAAAAGTTACCTGGCCATTTTAATACCCTTGCTGGCCTCATCCATGCTCAGAGCCGAGGAACTGGCCGAAGCCATGGATAGTAGATGTTATGGGGGAAACCCCAATCAATACCGGATGCAGAGTTTAAAATATAGGAGGGTGGATATTTACCTGATAATTTTTATGACCATGGTTTTATTTATGGGACTATTTTTGGGATAATATATTCACCATGAATTATCCGCCCCAAAATTGATATCATTGCGGGCGCGGTATTCCTGAGGATGGACCGGCGGGCGACCGCAGGTCGCCCCTACAGACTTATAGTGAAGTATTTGGGCCTGGTGAGATTGTAGGGGCGGTCTTCGACCGCCCGCTGGTGAGCATAGCTCGCCCCTACTGCCCGCCGGCAATAACTCAAATTTACATAGCCGCAGATCTTACCGGATGTGGAGGTTGATATTTGGTGTCAGGCAGGGCAGAGAATATGATTCAATTGATCGATGTCAGCAAAGAATACAAAATGGCAGATTCTTGCCGGGTAGCCTTGCAGCATATTAATCTCACTATATCTGAAGGGGAATACATAGGCATTTTAGGTTTAAACCAATCAGGTAAATCAACCCTGGCCAGATTACTCAATGGCTTGCTCAAACCTACTACCGGCCAGGTCTTGATCAATGGGATGGCTACCGATTCTCCCCAAGAAATCAGGCAAATCCGGCAATTGCTGGGTATGGTATTTCAAAACCCGGATAATCAGTTAATTTGCCCGGTAGTTGAGGAAGAAATAGCCTTTGGACCGGAAAATTTAGGCCTCCCCCCGGAAGAAGTAAACAAGCGGGTAGATTGGGCCTTGGAGCTAGTGGGTATGCAGGAAATGAGGTATCATGCCCCTCATCTCCTTTCCGGCGGGCAAAAACAAAAAGTTGCTCTGGCCTCTGTTTTGGCCATGCAGCCCAGATATCTGGTCCTGGATGAACCAACATCCATGCTGGACCCCCTTAGCCGGCGGGAAATTCTGGAACACCTGTGCCGGATTAATCAAGAGAATCATATTACTATCATTTTAATTAGCCACCATCCCGAAGATTTATTGGACGCCAAACGACTAATCCTTTTGCATGAAGGATCCATATATATGCAGGGAACCCCGAAAGAGGTATTTAAAGATATGGAAAAACTAAAGGCCATCGGCTTGAAAAGGCCCGGACTTTATCAATTGATACAGCAAGTAGAGGAAGAAGGATATAGGATTGACGATAATATTAAGACTATCCCCCAATTGGTAGAGATGATATGTCGAATATAATAGATATTAAAGATCTATCTTATGTATATTTACCAGGCACCCCTTATGAACAGCAGGCCTTGAAAGATATTAATATGGTCTTAAATCAGGGAGAGTTGCTGGGCCTATTTGGTGGTAACGGATCAGGCAAGTCTACCCTGGCCAAGCTGCTGAATGGTTTGCTATATCCAAGCAGGGGCAAGGTAAGGGTCTGCGGTATTGATACCAGCATAAAGGAATTAAGAAATGAATTGTGGAAAAAGGTGGGGCTGGTCTTTCAATATCCAGAACAGCAGATATTCGAGGCCAATATTTACGATGAAGTAGCTTATGGTCCCCGCAACCTGGGTTTGAAGGAAGCTGAAGTTAAAAGCAGGGTTTATCAGGCCTTGGAAAAGGTTGGTTTGTTGCCAGAAACCCTGGTGAATCTTTCACCGGTCAAGCTCAGTGGGGGAGTGAGAAGAAGGATAGCTATTGCCGGGGTTTTAGCCTTAGAACCGGAAATATTGATTCTGGATGAACCCATGGCGGGTTTGGATCCTTTGGGACAAGAGCTGATGCTGGATATAATAAAGAAACGGCAGGAAATGGGAACCCAAAGCACCATAATCATTTCCCATAATCTGAAAGATATTATAGCCCTGGCCGATAAAATTGCCATCCTGGAAAAAGGTTCACTGCTTTTTTACGGGGAAGTAGCGGAGTTGTTGGAAAATATTGATATCCTGAGCCGGTTTCATTTGGAGCTTCCTGACTACCTGCAGGTGGTATATGCCCTAAAGGCCAGGGGCAAAAGGACTAATAGGGATATAAGTAATTTAGATGAGGCTGGATTAGAACTGATCCAGATTATTTCCAGCCAGAAGGGAAATTAATAGTGTCTACTAAAAGGCTTGCTTTAATTGCCATGCTGGTGGCCCAGGCCACCATTCTTCATTACCTGGAGGGTTTATTACCGAATCCGGTCCCCATACCTGGAGTGAAGCTGGGCCTGGCCAATATCATCACTTTACTGGCTTTAATTCTTTATGATTTCAAAACGGCCTTAAATGTAGTGGTTTTACGCACCATATTAGGGTCGCTTTTGAACGGTACCCTCTTTGGGGTGGGCTTTTTCCTGAGTTTTACCGGGGCTATGACCGCCGCTGCTATGATGCTGCTATTACTTCGCGTTTTTCCGGTGTTAAGCGTGGTAGGGGTTAGTGTTGCCGGGGCTATTGCCCACAGCATCGGGCAGTTGTTGATGGCCGCCTTGATAATCAGCCAGCCCGGCATCTTTTACTATTTGCCCTTTATGCTGCTCTTTTCCATACCTAGCGGCATTATAACCGGGCTCTTATTAAAAGCTTTGTTAAAATATATAGAAAAATCCGGAGGAAAGATACCGGGAGAAAAATCCCGGGGCGGGCAATCTGATTCCTGGTAATGCTTTCTTTCCGCCGCCAATCTATTTCTTATAAGGTAGGTAATCATAATTGTAGAGGCGAGCTGCGCTCGCCCGAGACAGTCCGGAAACTATGGATTGGGTTGGTAACGCCCTACTTTATGCCGGCTATTTGCCACTTCTAGGGCTGGAGCTTGTTTTTTGGCCTCGAAATGGCACATGATCACCCATCCTGGGGGTCGAGATGCTACTTTTTAAGGGTTTTCGGACAGTCTCGCCCGCCGCGGTTAAACTATTCTTTAGAAAGTAGGTAATTGGGGATGAAAAAGAATGATATCTTGCTCATTGCTATAATAATCGTAATCAGCCTGGCCGCTTTGCTAGTCTATAATATACTGGGAAAAGCTGAACAGCTAAAGGCCGTTATTGTCCATGATAATCAGCTTATTGAACGCATCGACCTGAGTAAAGTTGAAGAACCAAGAACTATAACGGTTTCCGGGGATTATCACAATATCATAAGAGTGGAAAAAGACCGGATAAGATTTGAAAAATCGGACTGTCCTGAACAGATCTGTGTTCATACCGGTTGGCTGAGCAAATTCGGTGACATTGCCGTATGCATGCCCAATAAAACTATTATCGATATCCAGAAGAAGTAATCAAAGACAATTGCTTTGTAATATTATGACGAATATAATCTCCACCACAGATGCTAGCAATGGCCTTCCTTTATCCATACCAATTATGCTTGAATAAACAAATGTTTAGGATGCCAATATGGTAATTATAGGGAATAACATGAAGGGATTAACAAATGTTTAGGCCTCTAGTACATTGATTGCAGTCCTGCTAGCTGGATAAGAAGTAACATTTGCCAGGCTTCTAAGGCAGAATGGGAAGAGATAAAATGACAGTATTCAGCGGATTATGAAGAAATCACATGAATTTCATTAACTGCTTTAAATGCTTTAGAGATAGCCGGTAGGGGGGATATTTTGCTTTCAGGTCCAGGAGGGTGGTGTTCCGAAAAACGCTGCGCCGGTGGGAGAAGCAGAAAAAGGATTCATCACCATGGTAGGAACCCATGCCGCTATCACCTACCCCTCCAAAGGGCAGCTGATGGGGCAAGAGCTGGCTTATAGTATCATTAATGCACACTCCGCCGGAACTGGTTTCATTGAGTACTCTGCTCTGGACCCGCTTGTCCTTGCTGAAAAGGTATAGAGCCAGGGGCTTGGGCTGTTTATTGATCATTTCCAGGGCTTCATCCAATTCCTGGTATTCCATGATGGGGAGCAGGGGACCGAATATTTCTTCCCCCATGACAGGATCCTCCCAGCTCACCTCTTCTATGAGAGTGGGAGCAATATACCTGGATTCCTCTTCTGTCTGCCCTCCGCAGATAATGCGGCCGCCCTTCATCAAGCCGGTCAGGCGCCGGAAATGGCTTTGATTAATGATGCGGGGGTAATCCGGGCTGTTCTGGGGGTCGGGTCCATAGAAACTGGTAATAGCCCTTTGCATTTCTTCTATCAGCTTATCTTTCACCAGGTGATTAACCAGCAGGTAATCAGGGGCGACACAGGTTTGCCCGGCATTAAGGAATTTGCCCCAGACAATCCGGCGGGCGCTGAGCCGGGGATTCAGGTCGGGTTCCACCAGACAGGGGCTCTTGCCCCCCAATTCCAGAGTCACGGGAGTTAAATGACGGGCGGCTTTTTCCATTACTATCCGGCCTATATGGCTGCCGCCGGTAAAGAATATGTGATCGAATTTCTGTTCCAAAAGAGCCTGGCCTACTTCTATTCCTCCTTCTATTAAGGCTACATGCCCATCTAAAAAGGTATCCTGGATTATCCGCCGGGCAAGGGCGGCAGAAGCGGGTGCATGCTCGGACGGCTTTAATAGCACACAATTGCCAGCTGCCAGGGCACCTATTAGTGGCCTAAAAAGCAGGTGCAGTGGATAATTCCAGGGGGCTATAATCAGTACTAGCCCCAGAGCTTGAGGTGTTATGGAGCTGTATCCTCCAGCCAAACCCAGGGGGGTTGGCACTCGACGGGGACGAGCCAGGCGTTTCAGGTTTTTTCTCATGTATTTAATATCTCCCATTATGGGTGCTATTTCCGTGCTATAGCCCTCAAAGGGAGATTTGCCCAAATCCTGGCTCAGAGCTGCCAGCATCTCCTCCTCCATTTCCAGGATTTTTGCTTCCAGCCGTTTTAAGGTTTCATGGCGAAAATGCAAATCCCGGGTTTTCCCACTGCCAAAAAAGCTTCTTTGCTTCTCCACTATTTCAATAATATATTTTTCCATAATATCTTTCTTCGCATCTTTCATCCGTTTTTCCTAAATCTCCTAACTCTATATCCGCTGATCCAGATTTCCATCCAGACAAGTCCATTATAAGGTATATCTGGCATTGAATAAAGTGTAGGGGCGAGCTGCGCTCGCCCGCCCGTGGATGGGCGATAATACCGTTGTAAGCCCGTAAGGGCGACCTGTGGTCGCTCGCCTGGCCGTTTGCCGGAATAACGTAGCAAACACGATGTCGGCGGTA
>JAAYNQ010000048.1 GCA_012520725.1 Syntrophomonadaceae bacterium
CCTAGCCATTTTGTCTGGCTTGTTACTCTTTGTCCGTTTGAGCCGATTGGCTTGATATCTCTTTTACTAAAATACCAGTCCCAATCTTCTCCGCACTTTAGTCTTGCTGTTCAGTTTTATCAGATCCTCTCCCGGCTAACCGGGACTTGAATGTCTGCTTCGGCTTCCCGCCGTGCAAGAGTAATGTTACCATCCACCAGGATAATTGTCAAGCCGGGATCAGATTTTTTTCCTGCCATTTTAATCCATCCAACTGGGGTAAGCTGACTTCAATTCTTGGTCCCCTTATTATATATACTGCTTTTGCTTTCCTGCATTATCCCTTCTACCTCAAAAGCCTATCTTTTAAATAATAGAGGTGTCCTGACCCGACTTACTGCCCTTAATTACTAAGCATTGGATAAATGAACCCCGATTCTCCTTTGAAATTTACATAGGTACCCGGTACCTCACCAACAATTATGGTATCGGTGATGGGAATAACCGCTGAAACTTGGGTTTCTTTTTTCATCAATGGTACTGCTACCTTTATATCGCTTTTTACTTCAATATATATAAGATGCCTGGTCTGATTTATACCGGCTTGCTGAAATTCATTCAAGACATTTACCTTAACTTGCCCGGCTGGAATCACTTGCACCTGAATCCTGGGACCCTTGGCAGCCAGTAAATCGATTCCCGACATTTGACCTAAGGGTATTTCTACGGTGCTATCTTTCATCTGTCCCAAGGTCTGTGCCACCTCGGCTATAGTACTGCTAATAAGCTGGTTAATTAGCATGGTATTGGGCTGAATCAATACAATTCTACCCTGGGCATCCTTGTGCACCGCCACTATATCTTCATATTCAAGCTTTGATACTACCTTATGGTTAATTATATTATTGATAGTTTCTGCGCTGGATGCCTGGACCTGGGCACTGGCCAGGTCCAACAGGCTATTTTTTATACGCAGATCTATCATTAAAATCGGCGTAATGATCATAATAATAAGGACTATACCCAGCACCGGTATCAACCTGAATCTGGGTCCATACATTGAACCACCCCCGTACCCTTATAATATGAAAAGTGTATTCATTTGGTTCACACCATTAACAAAATAGGTATCAGCAGTCCATACTTATAATTTCCTCGTTAGTTTATAATAGTACTTGGGATAGGGTGCCCAATTCGGGTCGGGACTGGCAATTGATCATAAAGTTTCCATACCTATCCCAAAGGAGGAAGTATAGATGGAAAAATGTATAGGAAGCTATTTTTTTAAAAACTATCAGCTTATGCCCACTTCAAGTTTTACAGAGCATTTGACTGATATATCCAATGGTATTTATGAAGTAATACGAATCATTAATAAGGTACCTTTATTCTGGGAAGAACATATGCAGCGGCTAAATGAATCCTTGGCTCTTAAGCAGCTCCCTTTGGAGTTATCTCCTTCTCGTATATTGAAAGCTGTGGAGCAGTTAGGTACAGCCAATGATATAATTAACGGTAATATAAAGCTGCTTATTATAAGCAAAGCCAATAATGCAGATAATCCATGGGACCATTTCCTATATTTCACACCTCACCATTACCCCCAACCCCGGGATTATACAGAGGGAGTCAAAGTAATATTATTTAAAGCCGAACGGTCTAATCCCAATATAAAAATAGCCGATGTGGACTTGCGTAGGGTCATAGCAGAGCAATTAGAAAAGCAGTCGGCTTATGAAGCCCTACTGGTAGACCCTCGGGGGATTATAACCGAAGGCAGCCGATCCAATGTTTTCTGGATAAAGGAACATTGCTTGTATACCTCCCCACGCTGCCGCATCTTGCCTGGAATTACCCGCCAGGCAATTGTACAATTATGCATGGAGAAAAACTATCCGGTGCTGGAAAGGGAAGTATCCCTGGATCAGATTTCGGAAATGGATGCTGCATTCCTAACCGGTACTTCTCCCAAAGTACTGCCGATAAAAATCATTGAGGATAAGCTTTACCAGTCAGCTTCCCATCCATTAGTGCAGGATATAATGAAAGCATATGATAAAATGATCGATGATTATCTGGAGCAATACCTTATAAATAAATGGAGTTAAATTACTGTTCCATTGTTAAAAGCATTTTCATGTGAAGCATTTTAGATAGGAGTGATATTGGTGGACAAGATAAGGGTACGCTTTGCCCCCAGTCCGACTGGAACTTTACATATAGGCGGTGCTCGCACTGCTTTGTTTAATTGGCTTTTTGCCCGCAAGTATAATGGAAAAATGATCTTGCGTATCGAAGACAGCGATGTTCGCCGGTCCAGGGAAGATTCTGCCCTGGGTATAATAGACGGATTACGCTGGCTGGGTTTGGAGTGGGATGAGGGGCCGGAAGCGGGGGGAGCTTTTGGTCCCTATCGTCAGAGTGAGCGCCTGCACATCTACAGTCAATACCTTAGGCAATTATTAGAGCAAGACCAGGCTTATTATTGTTTCTGTACGGCAGAACAATTGGCTGCCGAACGGGAAGCCGCCCGTCAATCCAAAAAAGATTACAAGTATGGGGGACATTGCCGTCATATTAGCAAAAGCGAAGCAAAAGAGAGAATCCGCAATGGTGAACGGCCGGTGATCAGGTTTAAGGCACCTGCCCTTGGGAAGGTAGTTGTAAATGACCTAATCCGAGGGGAAGTGGAATTTGACAACCGCCTGCTGGATGATTTCATCCTGGCCAAATCCGACGGTGGTCCTACTTACAATTTTGCGGTGGTGGTTGATGATCACTGTATGGCCATCTCTCATGTGATAAGAGCGGAAGAACACTTATCCAACACCCCCAAGCAGATTCTATTGTATCAAGCCTTGGGATGGAGTATACCACAATTTGCTCATGTTTCCATGATACTGGCCCCGGATCGCAGCAAATTATCCAAACGACATGGGGCTACTTCGGTACAGGAGTTTCGCGATGCGGGCTATCTGCCCGAGGCTTTAATAAATTACCTGGCTCTCCTGGGATGGTCCAGCAAAGAGGACCGGGATTTTTGGAATAGGGAGGAACTATTGGAACGCTTTACTTTGGATGGCATTTCCCGTTCCCCAGCTATATATGATATGGAAAAGATGAGCTGGATGAATGGTCACTATTTGGCCCAGGCAGCCCCCGAACGCATTGCAGGCCTGCTTTTGCAGGATGCTGAAAAAAAGGGCTACCTTGGCTCCACCGAGCAATTAATTCCAGTAATAGAGTTGCTTAAAACCCGGGTAAGAACTGTCCCGGCTATCCTGGAAGAAGGGGCTTATTTTTTTGAAGCTCCGGCTGAATATAATGAAAAAGGTAGTCGCAAATACTTTGGGCAGGAAGATTCACTTAAACTGCTGGAGGAATGTCTCTCACTATGCCAGGCGAGCGATTTTGAATCAGCGGAAAAACTGGAACAGGAACTCAGGCAGAGGGCAAGTGACTTAAAACTTAAAGCGGCTAATCTGATCCATCCTATCCGCCTGGCTATATCTGGCCGTACTGCGACCCCGGGGTTGTTCGAGGTCATGATGATACTGGGAAAAAGTGAATGCATAGAGCGCATTAGCAAGGCTATACTATATGTGAAAAGTCTATGATTCCAATCGCAAAAAATTCAATTAGGCCTTTGACAAGAAAGGCACCCTGTATTATAATTATTTGCGCACGGGTATATTACCCATTGCTGCCGGTTGGTGTAAGTGGTAGCACGACTGACTCTGGATCAGTTCGCCAGGGTTCGAATCCTTGACCGGCAGCCATTTATATTTCTGGCCCCATCGTCTAGTGGCCTAGGATGCCGCCCTCTCACGGCGGAGACAGGGGTTCGACTCCCCTTGGGGCTACCATATAGGCCAAACGAGGCTGTGTCGAAACTTTGCTTTCGAACACAGCCCCTTTTATTTTCCATAATATAAGCTTAAGGATTTGGGGATGATTTGTGTTGGCCGGCCTGGGCCCCACTATTTAATGGTGCGGGCAGTGGGCCGGTTTGCCAATCTATTTTCATCTCGTTAAGCCCCCTTGTAGTTGCTTATTCTATTAATCATCATCCAAAACAGATATAAAGGTACGGCTTCCGCCATCTTTTCCTCACTCTGCCATTGCTCCGGATTGTTTACCAGACCCTTTTGGGTCAATTCTTTTAGGGCTGTCTGGCCCCCTTCAGTCATCCATTTCTCCAATGCCACTACTATCAATTCCTTCTGAAGTTTTGCATAAAGATCGGGCCAGGGAAACTTCGGCCCCGGACACGCAGTAGCCATAAGGTCTTTGTGCCCTATAACCGGTAGATTGGGGTATCTTTCCCAAATATTCCTTATCAGTGTTATCAACTTTATTATCTGAGCTTCACTAGGCTTTTGATATTCAAAATTGCCGATGAGACATATAGCGATTCCATTGCTGTTGGCTTCATGGGCCGCATCCTGGAAAGCATGAGCACCTACTGCCCATTCTGGCCTACCAATATATATATTACCATTATTATAAATGAGATAATGATAACCTATGCCTATCCATCCTCTACTCTGATGCCAGTGATGAACATCATTTATTCTGGTATCAATGCTACTGGCTGAATGGTGAATAACTATCTTTTCAGTTTTGGCTCTTACTTGGAAGCTGCCTTTAAACGAAAGTTCGGCATCAAGTATTTGCATAAATATTTTCTTATCCTCCATACTACTTGGGAGTAAACCAGCCGTTTTTCCCACGACTGGAGTTCCCTGGTAAGAATATATGCTGAAAATATCTTTTTGTGCTGTTGGGCAGCTCATATCAGCAAATATCCCAAAAGGATAATTGAATGCTATAATAAAAATAGAGATGAATGGTCGGAAAAGTATATACCTATGGGGGGGATATGGGGAAATGACTGCACCTTTATTGCTTCATCGTGATTCTACTGCCGCCCAGGCTTCAGATTTTTTACTCCAACATCAAATAGATGGGGTAAGGGTAATTGACGATAATCATGATGTAGTAGGCTTGATTGATTGTAAACACCTGCTGAAAGTACTCTCAGGTGGCCTGCCTTGTGATACACCTATCCATAATATAATGTCCCGGGACAGGGAAAGCCTACGCATGCTGGATGAATTACAATACACCCTGGACAAGTCCATTGATAGCGATGGAAACAATGGACTGGAAGAGGAAAACCGGGCTTTGTATAATCTCACCATTGCTTTTTTCGATATACTGCAAAAGAAACAGCAGGAATGGGAGGTTTGTCTAAATTCTATATACAATCCCCTGGTAGCAGTGGATGATCAGGAACGAATCACCCTATTCAACCGATCCTTGGAAGAGGTATCGGGCATATCTGCTGAAGATGCTTATGGGAAAAAGATAAACGAAGTCTTTGATATGAGCGGATTGGGCAAAATTCTTAAAAGTGGTGAGAAAGAAAAACTGCAAAGAATTAAATACCAGGGAAAGACTCTGCTGTCCAATCGAGGGCCCATTACAGTAGATGGCAAGATTACCGGTGCGGTAGCCTGTTTACAGGATATATCCGAATTGGAAAGCGTTGTACAAGAACTGGAAGTAACCAAGAAACTCAATCAACAGTTGGATGCAATTTTTGAATCTTCCTACGATGGTTTATATATAACTGATGGTGAAGGCAACACCCTGCGTCTGAATAAGGCCTTTGAGCGCATAATGGGAGTTTATGCGGAAGAATGCGTAGGACGCAACATGGCTGACTTGGTTAAGGAAGGCTATTTCACCAGATCTGGAACTTTATTGGTAATGGAAAGAAAACATTCGGTTACTATACCATTGCAATCCAAAACCGGCAAGAATGCCCTGGTTACCAGCAATCCCATTTTTGATGATGAGGGCAATATTGTTTTAATAGTTACCAATGTACGGGATTTAACTGACTTGATTAAACTGGAGCAGGAGCTAGAAGATGTAAAAGTATTGAGGGAACGGGAGTTTGAAGCAATATTGGAATCCTCCTTCGATGGATTATATATAACCGATGGTCAAGGCAAAACACTAAAGGTAAATAAAGGCTTTGAACGCATTACCGGCATAATGAACGAAGATATATCTGGACGCTATATGCAAGATTTGGTTAGAGATGGTGTCTACACTGATTCCGGCACTTTGCTGGCTATAGAAAAAAGGGGAACAGTTACCCTTCCGCTTAAGGCCAATAATAAAGATATACTGGTTACCAGCACCCCCATTTTTGATGACGATGGGCAAATAATGATGGTGGTTACCAATGTTAGAGACATGACGGAATTAAAGACTTTAGAACATCAACTGGAGCAGGTCGAAGGATTAAGACGCAAAGAACTGGATGCCATCATAGACTCATCCTATGATGGGCTGTATATCACCGATGGGAGCGGTAATACCTTGCGACTCAACCAGGCTTTTGAGCGTATTATGGGAGTTACCTCTGACGAATGCGTCGGGCGCAATATGGCTGAACTGGTCCGGGAGGGTGTATTTACCCGTTCTGGAACCCTCCTGGCTATAAAATCCAGGCAGACAGCAACTATTACTTTACAGTCCAAAACCGGTAAAAGTGCACTGGTTACCAGTAATCCCATTTTCGACGAGGATGGCTGCATTATACTGGTAGTTACCAATGTGCGTGATATTACCGAACTGAATGACCTGCAGGGCAAAGTTGAACAATTGGAAGGTTTGAGCCGTATGTACCAGGTGCAGCTCAATCAATTAAAAAGCTCCAAAAGCTGCATACTGCACTCTGACAAAATGAGAAATCTCTTGAAAATGGTCAATCATGTATCAACGGTTGACTCTACTGTACTTATCCTGGGTGAATCGGGAGTAGGAAAAGAGGTCATCGCAGACACCCTGCATGCCAGCAGTCCCAGGGCCAATAAGCCATTTATTAAAGTCAATTGTGGTGCCATTCCTGGTAATTTACTGGAATCAGAATTGTTTGGCTACGAACCTGGGGCCTTTACTGGAGCCAGTAAAAGCGGCAAAGCCGGTATGTTTGAATTGGCTGATGGTGGTATTCTGTTTTTGGACGAAATAGCGGAAATGCCGATGGACCTGCAGGTCAAGCTTTTACGAGTATTGCAGGACAATAAGATTATGCGAATCGGAGGAACCCGTGAAATAACAGTAGACGTGAGGATCATCGCCGGAACCAACCGTAACATGCAGGACATGGTTGCTAAACAATTATTCCGCAAGGACCTGTATTACCGGCTTAATGTGGTACCTATTTTCGTACCTCCCCTACGGGAACGTAGAGAAGACATACCCGTTTTGAGCAAGCATTTTTTGGAAAAATTTAATCGCCGGCACGGTATGAATAAGCGGCTTTCAGCTGAGGTGTTGAAGAATTTTATGTCCTATGATTGGCCCGGCAATGTAAGGGAATTAGAAAACCTCATTGAACGCCTGGTGGTAACTACTCAGCATGATATGATCAGTGTTGATGACCTGGCAGCCTGGTCAGAATTGGAAGCTGCCTCTAAACCCCGGGTAGAGATTGTGCCTTTACATATTGCCCTGGAAAATACTGAGCGTAGCCTTTTGCAAGAAGCTTTTTCATTATATAATTCCACCTATGCTGTAGCTAGAGTATTAGGGGTTAGCCAGCCTACTGTGGTACGAAAGGCGGCCAAATATGGAATCGCTAAGGCCAAGTAGTGGTTTAAATCTGGGTTGGATTCCAAGCGGTGCTAGATTATAATTGAATAAGGAAGCCGGCTTTGTATGCTGGCTTCCTTATTCATAAGAATGCTTGAAAAAACTATCTGCTTACTACAGCTAAGCTTTTTTGTTGATTTTGCGCCAGATATTCATCTTCTCAGCTTCTTTAATCAGCTCATCCCTGAATTCCGGATGGGCTATTTCAATCAAAGCTTCGGCTCTTTGCCAGGTGCTCTTCCCTTTCATATTAGCTATTCCATATTCGGTGACTATCATATGAGTAGCGGTTCTGGGATCAGTTACAATGGCACCGGGACTTAATATGGGCCGAATCCTGGAATTGACTTGACCATCTTTAGAGGTAATGGTAGAAGGTAGGCAAATAAAGCTCTGACCACCTTTGGATTTGTAAGCTCCTTCGACAAAGTCCAATTGTCCACCGGTACCGCTTATATGCCTGGTACCTACACTCTCTGCGCATACCTGCCCAAATAGGTCTATTTCAATACAGGCATTGATGGAAACAAAGTTATCCAGTTGAGCTACCACCCAGGGGTTGTTGGTATAATCCACTGAGTATGAGGCACAACCGGGGTTGTTATCCAAAAAGTCATACAATTCCTTGCTACCCATGGCAAAAGAATATACTTGTTTATACTTGTCCAGGTTTTTCTTGGCTCCGGTAATTTTACCGGCTTTGGTCATTTCCAGATAGGCATCTACGTACATTTCAGTATGAACACCCAGATCCTTCAAATCTGAGTTTGCTACCATGGTTCCAACTGCATTAGGGATGCCCCCAATTCCTAACTGAACGCAGTTGCCGTCGTACATTTTTTCAATGATATATGAAGCTATTTTTTGGTCGGTTTCACTGGGAGGCGCTGCACCCAATACCAGCAGGTCAGGATTGCTGCCTTCAATAATGTAATCCACCTGGGTTACATGAACGCATTCCTGATTGCCACCCAAGCAGCGGGGCATTTTCTCATTGACTTCAATAACTACATAATCGGTATTTTCCATGGCCGCCCAAGTGGTAGCCGCACTGGCTCCAAAATTGAAGTAGCCATTTCTATCCATGGGGGTACACATCACTACGGTTACGTTATTAGGAATTATATCCTTCCGGGTCATCATGGGATTTTCATGGAACTTCATGGGTATATAATACAGGTTTTTACCTATAAAGTTCTTGTCGTGAGCTGCTACATGCCAGCTGTTCCAGGTAAAGATTTCTCCACTGGGATCTGCTTCCGCAGTAAAATGCTGATAGGCCCCAATATCGCATTTGATTTTTACATCATATAGTTCATCTTTTCTTTGAGCTAGAGCCTTATCAAAATCATAGGAACAGTTAACTCCAAAGGCGTATTCTACCCAATCTCCTGGTTCAACTAATTTAGCTGCTTCTTCAGCACTTACTAATTTGCTTTTATACTCTGCCAACCACTTTTGATACATGAGCTTTCCCCCTTCATGGTAATAAGTGATTATCCTTTTACGAGAGCATTATACTGCCCAACTTCTTGTTATAACGCTTTGCTCTTCGTAGCGAGGGTGTTTACCGGGTTCATTAACTCGTTGTAGTAATTCGTCATTATTGCTGCCTACAATCATATCCACCTGTGATATATGAATACACTCTTGATTTTTATTTCTGCCTTCCAGAATACGCTCATTAATTTCCAGAATGACATAATCAGCTTTTTCATAGTACGGCCTGAAATGGTGCTTCTGAGATACCCTACTGTCAAACCAAAAGTATCCATCTTTATCCATGGGACTGACGGTAGCCATAAAGATATGGTGAGAACTATCCTTTTTCTGCGAACTGGCGAATTTAGAATAGCTTCTCCCTTTTGTTCCTCCTTCATGAACTTTTTCTCTTTCCTTTTTCCCCGGATACATACCCTCATAAAATCTGAAGTGCTCCTCGCTAAAGTCTGCATCCATAGTGTAATAACCGCAGCTAAGATCATTACAGATTATGTCCACTCCCAGCAGTTCATCTTTCCTCATAGCCAGGGCACGATCAAGTTCATTTATACTGCATATTCCAAAAGCATAGATCACTCGATCACCAGACTTGACTACTTTAACTGCTTCTTCGGCGAAAGTAAATTTACGGGCGTATTCATCTGTATATTTCAAGGTCATTTCTAAGCTACCTCCATAATATAACCGCTCAGGCTAAGGTTTTCTTATTAGGGATGGAAGCAGGCTGCTTCCATCCCCTTTTTCAGTTCCCAATATTTATGATGGAT
This sequence comes from Syntrophomonadaceae bacterium, assembly GCA_012520725.1. Classification (GTDB taxonomy): domain Bacteria; phylum Bacillota; class Syntrophomonadia; order Syntrophomonadales; family Syntrophomonadaceae; genus JAAYJK01. The sequence goes on from JAAYNQ010000048.1 coordinate 9,924, forward strand.
TTGGATTTATACCTTGATACTCCACCCTTTATCTAGCCCGGCTTTTTCAGGGCCGGGTTTTAAGCGAGAACCGAGTGTTTATGAGTTTACATTAACGCAGCTTCCGGTACGTCAATGGCACTTCTGTCGCCGGCCTTCATAGCCTTCTCGAATGCAAAGACGTCGGTCACATGGTTCATGATATAGAACTTGGCACTGGCAATTTTGCCTTTGTAGAAATCAGCATCATAATGGTCATCGCCTAGTTCAGCCAGCTTCTTGGCTGCCAGAATGGCCTGGGAAAGCATAAGCTTGCCACAGTAGACTCTGGCCCCTGAATGCATGGTCCGAGTGGCAAAAAGCTGTCTCATTTGCTTATCGCCGGCGGTCCAGGCAGCATTCATTTCAACAATATTCTTGAATGCAGCCATGGCTTCTGTCATCATATCAAATTCAGCTGCGAATTCATCAGTTCTCGCATTGCTTATGAAATCATCGATTTCTGCTAACCATTTTCTGAAGGGGGCTCCGTCTTTCATGGTGAATTTGCGTCCGATATAGTCCTGGGACTGGATGAAGTTGGTGCCTTCCCAGATGCCGTGGATAACACAATCTCTGTATAGCTGGGCCGGGGCATACTCTTCCATAAAGCCATAGCCCCCGTGACACTGGATGGCTTCTCCGGTGAGGATCCTGGCCATATCAGAGGAGTAGGCCTTGCACAAGGGGTTGTTGATGGCGAACATATCACCATAAAATTCTCTCTCTTCTGGGGTTGCAGCATCTACTTCCAGGTCACGGTATAGATAGGAAGTATATATCAAAGCTCTTATAGCTTCCATTCCAGCTTTCTGGTACATCAGCATGCGGCGTACGTCTTCGTGTTCAATAATACGAACGCTGGGGCCTTTGGGATTGGTGGAATGTTTGCTCTGTACCCGAATTTTGGTGTAGTCCAGAGCTGCGTAGTAGGCAGAAGTTATGCAGCCCAGGGTGAACAGACCGGTATTCAGACGCTCTTCGTTCATATAGGCGAACATCTGTGACATACCTACACCACGTCCATCTACCGGTTCTTTTTCTCCTACTATCCAGCCATAACAATTGTCGTTTTCACCCATGGCCAGGGTCAGGGTGGAAGAACCATGGATACCCATCTTGTGTTCAATACCCACGGAAGTTACATCATTCCATGCTCCCATGGATCCATCTTCATTAACCCAGAATTTGGGCACGATGAACAGAGAGATACCTGCAGTGCCTTCCTTTGCACCCGGGGTCTTGGCCAACATCAGGTGGATAATATTTTCTGCCAGATCATGGTCACCTGAGGTTATAAAGCACTTCTGGCCTTTGAGCTTATAGAGACCGGGAGTATCGGTGGGGAAGGCCTTACTTTGTACCGCACCCACTTCAGATCCTGCTCCGGGCTCGGTCAGACCCATGGTTCCGCCCCATTCACCAGTGAACATCTTGGGCAGGAACATATCCTTTTGTTTTTGAGTGCCATAGTCCTGCAGCACGGTGGTAGCACCCTGAGTCAGACACCAGAACATTACTATTGCCGGTGATGCAGCAGATTGCATCTCCAAAATGGGAGCATACCAGGCCAGAGGTATTTTACCCTCGCCCCGGAATCCGAACTGGGGTCCTAACTCGGCATCCATAACAGTTTTGTATACGTTCTTGAAAGAATCAGGAGTTACAACAGCATGCTCTTCGCCCCCTACAAAGGTAGCTCCGATCTCATCGGCATCTTTGTTGGCCGGGCACATAACGTCACGGCAGACCTTATAGTTTACATCCAGGAAATTATCGATATCATCGATAGCATAATAATCTTTATAGGCATCCAGGGACAGAAGCTTGTCCATAGGCAACCATTCTTTTATAACGAACTTGATATCACGCAGATTCATTAGAAAATTGTTATGTGGCATTATAATCCCCCTCATTTTAATTATATTTCTCAGTAATTGGATCCCGTTGGGCTAGATTAATTAGCCCGCGGGGATTATTTTTAATCTGGAAACTGTTAATCAAGTATCTGCTCTATAATTAAGGTTGTACCCATGCCACCGCCGATACATAAGGTGGCTAAACCATATCTGGATTTTCTCCTCATCATTTCATAACAAAGGGTAACCAGTATTCTAGCTCCGGATGCACCGATGGGATGACCTAGGGCTACCGCACCACCGTTAACATTGACCTTTTCCATGTCTCCCCATCCCATGTCGCGGCCTACTGCAATAGACTGGGCGGCAAAGGCTTCGTTGGCTTCAATTAAATCGATATCATCAACGGTCAGTCCGGCTTTGGCCAGAGCTTTTTGACTGGCTGGAACAGGTCCTACACCCATGATCTTGGGATCAACCCCGCCGGAAGCATAGCTTACTATTCTAAACAAGGGTTTTACTCCCAATTCTTTGGCTTTATCAGCGGACATAACTACAAACGCGGCTGCGCCATCATTGATGCCAGAGGCGTTGCCGGCAGTTACAGTGCCGCCATCCCGTTTGAAGGCGGGTCCCAATCTGCCCAGGGATTCTGGAGTGCTTTCCCGGGGGTCTTCATCGGTATCGAAGACTATTTCTTTCTTCTTTTGTTTTACCACTACAGGAACGATTTCATCTTTAAAGCGTCCTTCTTTAATAGCGGCCAAAGCTCTCTGCTGGCTTCTCAGTGCAAATTGATCCTGCTCTTCCCGGGTAATTCCGTATAATTCATTAACATTTTCTGCGGTAATTCCCATATGGTAGTTGTTAAAAGCTTCCCACAGACCATCCTTGATCATCAGGTCAATCAGGGTGCCATTGTTCATTCTATATCCATAGCGGGCATTGGGCAGGGCAAAGGGAGCCATGCACATATTTTCCACCCCACCGGCTACTACTACATCAACATCACCGGCTTTGATCAGCTGGGCGGCCAGGCTAACTGCTCTTAAACCGGAACCACAAACTTTATTAATGGTAAAAGCAGTAGCGCTTTCAGCAGGAATGCCAGCTTTGATGGCACACTGCCGGGCTATATTCTGGCCCAATCCGGCCTGCAGAACGCAACCGAAGATTACTTCTTCAACTACTTCGGGGGCAATGCCGGCTCTCTTCATGGCTTCTTCCATTACCAGAGCTCCCAAAACATGGGATGAAGTATCTTTCAGAGTTCCATTAAATGAACCCACCGGGGTACGGCATGCGCTTACAATTACAACTTCTCTCGACATAAATTCTTCACCCTCTCTAATCATTTGGTTAATTATTAAAATGCAATAAGAATATAGTCCTAAACTGCAGATCTACTTGTAGCTAAAGAATCCCTCTCCGGTCTTACGTCCCAGTTTGCCAGCCCGAACCATCTTAACCAGCAAGGGGCAGGGACGATATTTGGGATCGCCAAATTCTCTGTACAGAGTTTCCATGATACTGAGACAAATATCCAGTCCAATCATATCGGCCAAAGCCAAAGGCCCCATGGGATGCCCGGCTCCGAATCTCATGGAGGTGTCTATATCTGCAGCATTAGCTACCCCTTCCATCAGGGCATACATACCTTCATTTAACATGGGAATAAGTAAGCGGTTTACTACAAAACCTGGAGCTTCATTGATTTCTACCGGAGCCTTGCCCATTTTTTCTGACAGTTCCTTGATGGTGTCAAAAGTGGCTTGGCTGGTATTGGCTCCCCGGATTATTTCTACCAGTTTCATAGCTGGTACCGGGTTAAAGAAATGCATTCCAATTACCTTGTCCGCTCTGCCGGTGGCGGCAGCAATTTCGGTAACACTCAATGCTGAGGTGTTGGTGGCCAGAATACATTCTGGTTTGCATATAGCGTCCAGTTCCTTAAAGATGCTTTTCTTGATATCCATTACTTCCAGAGCTGCTTCAATTACCAGATCACATTCTGCTGCTGCTGCCATGTCTACGGTACCTGAAATCCGTCCCATAATAGCTGCTTTATCTTCAGCGCTCATTTTACCTTTGTCAACGTTCTTGCCCAGGAGTTTATCAATTCCGGCTATACCCCGATCAACAAATTCCTGCTTGATATCCCGTACAATTACTTCGAAGCCGGCCTGAGCAGCAGTCTGAACAATACCTGCTCCCATGGTGCCTGCACCAAGTACCATTATTTTCATCTAAATACCCCCTATGGAAATATAATCCTCTTTTATCTAGTTTATTTACCGGTGAAATTAGCTTTGCGCTTTTCAATAAAAGCGCCCATTCCTTCTCTCTGATCCGCAGTGGCAAAGCAAAGGCCGAAGGCATCAGCCTCTATGGTCATACCGCGGTTAATATCGGTTTGCAGGCCTTCATTGGCAGCGGCTTTACAAAGTCTAACCGCTATCTGCCCTTTAGCCAGGATCCTTTTGGCAATAGCCTGGGCAGCGTTCAACAGTTCCTCCGGTGCCTGTACGGAATTCACCAAACCCACCCGTAAAGCTTCCTCGGCTCCTATGACATCAGCGGTATAGAGCAGTTGCTTGGCCATACCAGCCCCAATTAAACGAGCCAGACGCTGGGTACCACCAAAACCGGGTATAATTCCTAAACCCACTTCTGGTTGTCCAAATTTAGCATTGCTTGATGCGATACGAAAATCACAACACATAGCCAGTTCGCAGCCACCGCCGAGAGCGAATCCATTTACTGCAGCGATTACAGGTTTTTCCATGGTTTCGATCATCATAAATACCTGCTGCCCCAATGCCGCAAAATTTCTGGCTTCCATGGCCGACAAGTTTTGCATATAGGCTATGTCAGCTCCAGCCACGAAAGACTTATCACCAGCACCGGTAATAATCAGCACATCTATGGAGTCGTCTTGAGCAATGTTGCCAATAGCGTCTTTCAGCTCCAACAAGGTATCCTGATTAAGAGCATTAAGCGCTTTGGGTCTGTTGATGTACAATGTTGCTATTCTATCCTCTTTTTCAAGCAACAGATTCTCGTAGGTCATAAACCTCCCCCCTCCAAGTATTGTTCAGAACAACTTAGTCGGCTTAATCCGACTGTAGAATTTGCTTTCCTTTCTTTCCCCCCCTTTCCTCATTGATTTTCGTAATGTATATAAATATAATAGGAAATATGCGACTGGCTATCCTTAAGTTAGTACAGGGACTCCTTCCACTTTTTTTGACCAGGTCCAAATTTACCTGGTCAAAAAAAGAGGGGGTCTACTGTTATATAGCGAATAAAAGGGTGTGAGTGGTAAAGGGGCACGACCGCTTTATAACAGTAGATAATAATGAGAAAATGTGTTAATGGGATTATGATATAGTTATGTTGCGCATCTGCTTAATACTCAAGCAATAAACATGCCAAGAGGACAAACTTATAGTTTTTTGTCCCCAGACGCCTAAAATTCGAGCTTCTTATATTCCACCGCTCCAGCTTCTTCCTGCTCGTGATTCATTATTGTATTGTTTTCCGATTCATTATTGAATTACTCTCGTTTTTGGCCTGAGTTTTTCCCAATAATTAAGCTGCCGGACAGCTATGTTAAGCCTTTTTCCGTTCTGGCTGTCGATACAATATTGCATCATTAGAGCCTGGCTACTAAACTGTCATTATCTAATCACTCCTACCCATCATTAAAATCTCCCCCAGGAGCAGATAATAGGAATAAGTACTTTACCTGTATTTGCCGACAGGTTAAAATTGTATGGTGTGCCCATTCATATAAGCGTAATTACAGTTTTTTTTGTGAAGACAGGAGTGAAAAAATGAGAACATTGGTAGCTACTATGATGGCTAATTCGAAAGGAAAGAATATATTCTGCTCAAGCAGTAAGGTCAGCGAACAACAAATGAGGATAATTCGTAATACTGACTGGTCTGAACTTGAAGAAATAGGGTTTACCTTTATAAACCTCACTTCACCTGAATATCCTAATATTAGGGGAAAAGCTATATTCTTTGAGGGACATCTGGATGAGATGGGAAGGGCCTTAAGGAGCATTGACAGGTAAGTAAATTAGCAGACCTCAACACTGCGAGGCATAGGGGCGACCTGTGTCACCCGCAATGATTAACATTTTTCCGGTTGATAATTGATCTTTGGGTGAGCTCATGATCAGGGAACACCAGCGAGTATGACAGTTTTTGTCCATAACCGGCGGGCGGTCGAAGCCCGCCCCTACAATCCTGACCCGGACCTCAAATCCCGTTGTAAACTGTAGGGGCGACCTGTGGTCGCCCGCCTCGCAATAATTTCCGGTATTTCAGTGCTTAAAGCATTTTCACGTCTACCCCTGCTATCAGTTGATTCTTATCCTTATAAACTTTCTCTTGCCCACTTGTACTACCATACCGTCCTTTAACTGCAGGTTCTCATCTTCATATTTTTCCCCGTCAACTCTTACCGCACCCTGTTTCAACATGCGGCGTCCATCACTGCTGGAACTGACCATATGGTTTTCCTGCAAGAATTTAGGCAACCAGACTTCCTGGGCCTTCATTTGCAGCTCAGGTATATCCTGGGGTATATCCCCCTGGGAATAAACCAGTTTAAACCTGGCCTCAGCCTTTTCTGCTGCCCCGGCATCATGATACATGCTTATCAGTTCTTTGGCCAAATTCATTTTAGCATCCCGTGGATTTAGCTCACCCCGATCCATTCTGACCTGCATATCTTCTATCTCTTCTATGGGTACTCGGGTAAGGAGTTCGAAATATCTACAGATTAATTTATCACTAATGGACATGGTTTTGCCAAACATTTCATACGGATCATCATTGACCCCGATATAATTACCCAGACTTTTACTCATTTTCTGAACTCCGTCCAAGCCTTCGAGTATGGGCATCATTAAGGCAATTTGCGGTTCATGACCATATTCCCTCAAGAGGTGACGACCTACTAATAGATTGAATTTCTGATCTGTGCCGCCTAACTCTACATCGGCTTCCAATATCACCGAATCATAACCCTGCATCAAGGGATAGAGAAATTCGTGTACCCCTATGGGAAGACCCTCTTTATATCGCTTATCGAAATCATCTCTTTCCAGCATACGGGCTACGGTATATTTTCCGGCCAGCCTAAGTACCGCCTCTAAATTCATTTCCATCAGCCACTTACTGTTAAAATGTACTATAGTTTTCTGGGGATCCAAAACCTTAAAAATCTGTTCCTGATAAGTAGCGGCATTTACCCTAATTTCTTCTTCACTAAGCTCTTTTCTAGTTTCTGATTTTCCGCTGGGATCACCTATACGGCCAGTGGCATCTCCTATGATGAGGTGAACTTCATGGCCCAAATCTTGAAATTGTCTCAGTTTGTTCAAAACTACAGTATGGCCCAGATGGATATCAGGAGCGGTAGGATCCAGCCCCAGTTTAGTCTTAAGGGGTTTATTCTCCTTTATAGATCTATACAGCTTTTGTTTTAGCTCTTCCTCAGGTACGATTTCTGCAACCCCACGCCGTATTAAGGCTAATTGTCTATCTACCTCTTGCATTATTCTATTATCCACATAATTACCTCCTTACCACAAAAAATCATAGCATAATAAGCGGAGTATGTGCAATAATTAGACGATTATACACGTATTACCTTTATGCAATGATTATATTCTGCGGGTATTAGGGCAGGAAAAAGTACTGTTCCTGTCAAATGATTAAATATATTAACTCCAGGAGGCTGAATATGAGGAAGAGTAATAAACGAAAGAAAAAAGCTATTAATTGGAAAATATTTTCCCGCAAACTCATGGTCTCATTTCTTATTATAGCTATAGCTGGATTAGCTGGCCTAATAGGAGTATTCGCGGTAGCAGCCCGGGATCTGCCCAAGTGGGACCCGGAATTGCTATCAGGTGCCAAAACCACCATAATTTATGATGATAAAGAAGAGTTTGCAGCTGGACTGCATGCGGGCGAAAACAGAACCGAAGTAAGTTTGGATAAAGTTCCCCAGGATTTTATTGATGCTTTTATTGCTACTGAGGACCGGGGCTTTTATGATCACCATGGTATTAATTATCGAGGAATAATTCGTTCCCTGGTCAGTAATATTACTTCAGGAGATTTGAAAGGACAGGGCGCCAGTACCATTACCCAACAGTTGGCCAGAAATGCCTTTCTTTCTTTTGATAAAAAATGGGAACGTAAAATCAAAGAAATCCTGCTGGCCTTTAAGATTGAGTCAGCCTATTCCAAAGATGAAATACTCACTATGTATCTAAACCTCATCAACTTTGGTTCCGGGGCTTACGGGGTTCAAGCAGCAGCCGAAACCTATTTCGGTAAAGATGTGAGCGAATTGAATTTGGCTGAGTGCTCCATGCTGGCAGGAGTCCCTAATGCTCCTTCCTTAAATCCTTTCCAGAATTTGGAGTGGTCAAAAAAACGGCAAAAAATCGTCTTGTACAATATGGTTGAAGCCGGGTATATTGACCAGGCTACCGCTGATGAGGCTTATGCGGTAGAATTGGAGTTTAGAAAAAGCCATCCTTCCAATAGCCAGTATGGATACTATATCGACGCTGTTATAGACGAAGCCATTGGCATTCTTAGCGCCAAGGAAATATATAATGACCCGGAGTATGCTTTTTATCGAACTGGTTTAAAGATCTATACTACAATGAATGCCGATATACAAAAATACGCTGAAGAATATTTTGCTGATCCGTCTCACTTCTTGCAGCAGAAAAACGAACAGGGTGAATCAGTGCAGGCAGCTATGGCCATAATTGACCATCAAACCGGTGGTGTAAAAGCCATTATGGGTGGCAGAACCTATGAACAAAGACGCGGTTTTAACCGGGCTACTAATGGCTATCGTCAACCCGGTTCGGCGATAAAACCCTTAACAGTCTACTTACCTGCTCTGGAAGCCGGTTATATGCCTTTTTATATACTGGATGACTCTCCCTTGTCTTATAAGGTCTCCGGAGGTGTCTGGCAGCCCAAAAACTATGACGGGACCTACCGGGGACTCATTACCATGCGAACCGCCGTAAAAAATTCGGTCAATACCTATGCCGTGCAATTATTGGATCAAATTGGCATCCGCAATAGTTTTGACTACGGCTGCAACCTGGGTTTGGAACTGATAGACAAACCAGGCACCAATGATCTGGGTTTGGCTCCACTGGCCTTGGGAGGCTTAACCCGGGGAGCTACTCCACTACAAATGGCAGCTGCTTATGGAGCCATTGCCAATGGGGGAATCTACCAAAAACCTCACTTTATAACCCGGATAGTGGATGAAGATGGGGCCGAATTATATCGATACCAGCCCGAATCCCACCGGGCTATAAGTGAACAGGCCTCCTGGCTGATGACTAGTATGATGCGAACCGTGGTAGAATCCGGTACCGGCACCAATGCCAGAGTTTCAGGGGTGGTTACCGCTGGTAAGACTGGTACTTCCGAAGAATACATGGATTCATGGTTCTGTGGCTTTACCCCTGCTTATTCCATGGCAGTATGGATGGGTTTTGATAAGGAATATACTATGCGCAACTATCCACCTCAATACCCATCTGAAACTGCTTACGGTGGTAATTGCCCGGCCCGAGCCTTTTCGTCCATATTAAACCGGGCTCACAAAGAATACAAACCCGCTGCTCTATCCATGCCCGGAGGCATAGTAAATGTTTCCATTTGTTCGGTTTCGGGCAAAAGACCTGGTGAATCCTGTCCAGATGACAAAATCCTTAATGAATACTGCTTAAAGGATCAGGTCCCTAGTGAAAGCTGTAATCTACACCAAATGGTATCTGTATGTACAGAATCGGGGAAAATAGCCGGGCCTCATTGCCCCCAGGTAGAAATGCGCTCAGTGGTAATTGGCCATGAGAATAGTTCCACCCCGGATAAAATGCCGGAAGATACTTGTGATATCCACACTCACCCAACTTTTCCCGGCATGTTCACCCAGGAGGTTTATATCTGCCGGGATCCGGGTCATGAAGGCAAACTCTACCGGGCTAATATTCCCAGGGCTATGGAAAACGGAGGCTGTCCCGAAGAGTATCTGGACCAGATAATACTGGAACCGGGGCAAAACCTGCCTTATTGCCCGCTAAAAGATCACCAGACCAGTAAGAAGAAAGCCAAAGAAGTTATTCAGGATATAATTGACCGGGATTAATTAAACTCCATAATTAATAATTAATGCAGCAAGCAAGTAAAAAGAAACCCTTATTGATGGTCTAAGACCCAGGCTTTTGCCTGGGTCTTATGCGGAGGAGGAAGTTATCTTTATCAGTCTGGCTATCATGAGGGTGTATTAATTCTAGTATTCATTATACTTAAGTCCTTTTATTCTAAGACCTTTAATTATTGCCAGCAATGTCTAATAAAACCAGGGATTAGCTGAGAAAGGAGGATTGACCTATTTAAATACTACCACGGTTACTCCATGTCCTCCCTCTTCCGGCAACCCGTCTCTGAAGGCCTTAACCTGGGGGTGGGTTTTAAGATACTTTTGCACCGCATTCCTTAAGGCTCCAGTCCCTTTGCCATGAATTAGCCTGACTGAATCCAAACCTACCAAGAGAGCGTCAGCCAGATACTTATCGATCTCCATCACTGCGTCTTCGGACAATTTACCTCTTATATCTATCTCCTTGGAAATGCTCTGGGCTTTATGCAAAAAGCTCTCTCCTCTCCAGGGCTGGCCGGTGCTGACCGGTTGCTCCAATTTAACCAGGTTTTCCGGCCGCACATTGAACTTCATGCTCCCCACTTGAACACTTAGTTCTCCCTGTGCCCCATGACTGCCCAATACATAACCTTTCTGCTTAATATTTTTTATAAGTACATAATCTCCTTCTTTTATTATCCCGTTGGTTTCACGGGCTTCCATCTCCTCCCCAGCTTGATGGACCTGGATTTGCTTGATTTTTTGTCTTTTTTCTTCAATCTCATGCCATTTAGGAGTTTTTTCTTTGTCTTTCAGTAGTTCCTTGAATTCCAGTAGAGCCTGGGCTGCCTCCTGCTTAACCCGCCTTAACTCCCGCTGACCTTCTTCCCGAGCCCGGCTGATAACTTCCAGTCTTTCCTGTTCCAAATCCTTCCTGGCTTTATCCAACTGCTCTTTTTCTTTGATCAATTCTTCCTTTATCCGCATAACCTCTCTGCTCTCACGATCTAAAGCATAGTGACTTTCCTTTAACTGCCGGATCATATTGCCCACTTCCTTCTCCCGCTGGGGAACCAATTCCCGGGCTTGTTGAACCAAACTCTGGTCCATGCCCAGCCTGATGGCTATTTCAAAAGCATTGCTTTGACCAGGCATACCAGTAGTAAGTTTGTAAGTGGGCTTGAGGCTTATCGGATCAAACTCAACACAGGCATTTTCCACCCGTTGGGTATTATAGGCGTAATTCTTTAACTCGCTCTGGTGGGTGGTTACCACTACTTTACTTCCTTTTTGCCGTAATTGCTCTAAAATTACATGCCCCAAAGCAGCTCCCTCAACCGGATCGGTGCCGGCGCCTAATTCATCCAGGAGTACCAGCGATCGCCTGTTGGCTTCTCTAAGTATTCGAATGATGTTCTTCATATGGGAGGAAAAGGTACTAAGGGACTGTTCAATACTCTGTTCATCTCCAATATCTACATAGACGGAGTCAAATATCGGTATCCGGCTTTTTTCCCGGGCTGGAACATAGAGGCCGCTCATAGTCATTAAGACCAGTAATCCTATAGTCTTTAGGGTAACAGTCTTGCCCCCGGTGTTAGGCCCAGTTATTACCAGGACATCAAAATCCTGCCCCAATTCCACATCCACTGGAACCGCTTCTTCCCCCAAGAGCGGATGCTTCCCCCGGTATATTTGCATTATTCCTCTCCTATTAGTAATAGGCCGAAAAGCATTCATTTTATAAGCCAGACGAGCTCGGGCAAAAATAAAGTCCAACAAGCCCAGGAGATCCTGATTTCTTGCTAATTCCTGGGAGTATGATCCTACTAGTTGGGAAAGCTCTCTAAGTATCCGTTCTATTTCTCTTTTTTCTTCCATTTGCAGGGCCCGCATCTGATTATTCAGTTCCACCACCGGCAGCGGCTCAATATAAACAGTAGCCCCACTGGCTGATTCATCATGTACTATACCCTTGACCATGGCCTTATGCTCTTGTTTCACCGGTACCACATACCGGCCATCTCTTTCAGTGACCAGAGCTTCCTGCAGAATCTTTTGATTGTCGCTGGAGCGAATAAAACTCTGCAGGTATTCTCTGGTGCGGCTACGGACAGTATTAATCTGGTTCCTGATCTTCCTTAATTCGGGAGAGGCGTCATCTTTAAGCTGTCCATCTTCACCTACCGCCTCATCAATCCTGCGCTCTAATTCCCGCTCTTCCATTAATCCAGCTAAAAGTTCGGACAATAGAGGATATTTGTCTTTGGCTACATATCTTTTGGCCATACGGGAGGCGTAGAGCAAGAGGTATATTTCCCTTAGTTCAGGGGCAATTAGAATTCCACCCATCCTGCTCTTGGCAAGTAAATGGTCAACTAAAGTGATACCACTTAGAAAGGTGGGCTCACCAAAGCGCAGTCTTTCCATGGCTTCTCCCGTTTCATCCAAGCGCCTGTTTACCGCTTCAAAGTTGTTGCTAGGATTCATGGCATAAGCCCTGGCTTTACCTCCCTCAAAGAAGGCCAAAGCGGCTAACATACCCTGAATCTTATAATATTCCAGTTTATCCAGTACTTTCTTTTCAATCATTTATGCTCATCCTTTTATAAACCCTTTCCCCATCAAATTACTCCCCGATAATAATGGCCTCTGGTAAAGGGGGAAGGGGAGCTTTTCTCCAGGTCCTCCCGATATGAGTGCAGCTGCCGGTGATTATTTTCGACTACATCTTCCAGGGCTTGACCATATAGTTTAACTACCTTTCTCACTTCTTCTTCTCCGCTGCGACGGGCTTCTATTCTAATTCCTCCCACCCCCAGGGCTATAATCTTATCCAAGTCATCAATCATGCACAGGGTACGGGAGTTGAATACATAAAACCTGCAATAACGGTCAGTCGCAAGGGGGAAAATATAACCCCTTTGATCTTTCAGAGCATAGCGATCCTGGTGACAGAGTCCTGGGCAAGCTCCGGAGTCCGGGTGTAACAGGCCTGGTAATACACAATATTGGGAGGTCATCAAAATAACTTCCCCATGAACTATTACTTCCGCTGAACTCAGGTCGGGCATGGCTTTTAAGCGACTGAAGTTTAGTTCCGGCGAAAGGCAGGCCTTTTCTACCCCTAAGTCTTGAAGCAAACGCAGGGTATAGGGGTTAAATATATTCATACTATAATCAGCTCTAGGCTTCAGCTCATTTTTCCCAGCCCAGTACATAGTGCCCAGATTACCTGCCAGTATTTCTTTAAAACCTGCTGCCTTAAGCTTATCGAATTCCTGGAACTCACAGCTGGATAGTATTCTGGGTAAGGCGGGGATCAATTGGCAATTATTTTCCCGGGCATATTCTTTTACTTCTCTCAATTGATCAGGGGTAAACCTACGCTCTGGGCCTATTCCGGCCAGATCCAGGTAAATAGTATCAGCACCGTTCTTAGCGGCTGCATAAGCTTGATTCAAGCCACTGAGTGCTATACTTAATTGAGGCCTGGTCGGGGCTTTAGAACCAGCTTTCACAGCCAGGAATTGTCCCCGGCCTTGACGGAAAGCATCCGTTTCCTGCCGGCCTGGCCGTTTAAGGTTCAACCTTAAGGTTTTTAATGATTCAACTGCCAGTCGTCTGGTCTCATTCAGTTCGCTGAAAGGTACCATTAAGTTGCCATCAGACTGGAGTTCAAAACTCCCCAGGTAAAAGGGCGTATTGCCCAGACGATCGATTTTGGACCTGATCGAAGCCTCATCCAAAGGTTGGTTTTTGGCCGGCTGGGCTGGGCTCTGACCGTATTCTGTAATTTCCTGGCCTTTTTCATCCCTCATTATCAGTTTCAATGGTTCCCCGGCTTTTAACACCACCTTAACGTCCACTCTGATTTTCTGGTTCTGGGCCTTTTCCATGCTCTTCCGGGCCTGGGCAATAATTTCTTCATCATGAGTTTTGAAAACCCGATCATGAGGATTTACCCGCTGCTCCAGTTTAAACTCTACTATCTCCCCGGCCTGGGCCAAAGATACCGGAACACCCTTAACCTTCATGCTCTTCACGATATAGCTGGGGTTTTTGCCATGTTTAACCCAGAACTCCAAACCATCTCCCAGAGCTATCCCATCACTGAGCTTTACTGAGGTGATCAAATTCTTATCCTGGGCTATGACCCGTCCCACATATACTCCCCTATTATTGGGACGCTTGCTGCTTAAAAACTTGCTGCGATCAAAGATAAAATATCCGCTGGAAAAACTGCGGTTGAAAATCTTCAAGAGTTTTTTCCTTACTTCTATTCCTGGCCGGTAGTTGTCTTTTTCCCGGATTAGATCCAGTATTTCGCGATAAGCTCCGGTTACCACAGCGACATACTCGGGTCTTTTCATCCTTCCTTCAATCTTTAAGGACTTTACCCCAATGCTCTGCAGTTCCGGCAAGTAATCTATCAAGCATAAATCAGCGGGACTGAGTATATAAGGGCCAGCCTCCGGAGTATGATAAGCTTGACCCGAATCAAGGGAATAAAGCTCATAGGGCATGCGGCAGGGTTGGGCACAGCGGCCCCGGTTCCCGCTTCTACCTCCTACCATACTGCTAAAGAGGCATTGTCCCGAATATGAAAAGCACAGTGCACCATGAACAAATACTTCTATTTCCAGTTCATTACTAGCTTCCTTAATCTCTTTTATTTGCTTCAGACTTAGCTCCCGAGCTAGAACCACTCGCTTTATGCCCTGTTGTTCCAGGAATTTGATGCCCTGGCTATTATGTACCGTCATCTGGGTGCTGGCATGGAGTCTTAAGCCCGGCAACAGTTGGCGCAAAGCCTGCATCAATCCCAGGTCTTGAACAATAAGGGCGTCAACCCCCATATTATACAAATTCCAGGCATAATCCAAAGCTGCCCTGAATTCCTCCTGATCAATGAGGGTATTTAAGGTTACATAGATTTTGCGCTCTTTGAGATGGGCATATTCCAGGGCCCGGACTAGATCTTCATCCCCAAAGTTCTCGGCTGACTGCCGGGCGGAGAAGCTCTTGCCCCCCAGATAAACCGCATCAGCTCCATTCTCAATTGCCGCCTGTAAAGCCTCCCGGTTGCCAGCCGGTGCTAATAGCTCCATGAAAACATTCTTCCTCCTTATTGCCGGCATATTACAAAGCTGGTTTTTCAGACTAAGACCGGTCCAGCGAAAGCCCAATTTATTCTCCTCTACCCCTATCTGCACTCAGCTCGCTTGTTTCAGCCCTAGCCTTTCAGACTATCCATCCCATCTCTTTTTACCCTTATTAAACCCGCAGCCGGAATAATCTCCAATCCTCTTTTCTCCAATTCGTCCAAAAAGAAATTAAGACCCAGGGAGTCGCTGGCCATATGCCCGGCTATTATTACATTAATGTGGTTTTCCCGGGCTTCCTTGCGGTGATTGTCGGCCATGTGCATTCCTATTATGGTACCTACTCCGGCGGCAGCCAATTTCGCATAAGATTTGGGGGATCCTCCAGTGCCTCCCGTCATTTTGATGAACACTTTACCCGCCCGCCTATTCTTATCTCCGGCTACAATAGTAGGCCCAGCCTTGAGCTTTTTAGCCTGCTGATACTCAGGTATATCCATTAGTATATCCAACACATCCTGAACCGTTCTATATGGAGTACTGGCCAGGGTTTTCTCCAGATAGTGGCTGACCAGATTGTCAGCTGGTGAATGTACACACATAAATGGAAGGTCAAGGAGCCTGGCCGCATCTATGGCTCGTTGATGGTTGAGAGGCATAATGGCTCTTTTCACCTCAGCTATACGTTCTTCCATCAGAGCTTCGGCTATATTGATAGGGACCCCCACTCCAGCCATCATATCTGATTGTACTTGCATCACGTTGTATAAATCGGCCTGGGCCGAACCTTCCGGGTGATGGGCTATCACCAGGTCTATTTTGCGGCCTTTTTCCCGTAAACGGTCAGCCAGGATGATTTCAGGGGTCTCCATGTCTATACCACAGATCAGGGATTTCACCATTTCCTCCCCCAACCCGTAGAGTATACGAGTGTCGTTATAAGGATTGCTTAGAGTCTCCTTATCGAAAAAGTCCCGGTCATCATTACTCATTTTTTCGTATTCCTTTTGCCGGTCTTCTAACAACCGGTTGACTTCATCCCCCCGGGGGTCAAATTGCTTACCCATTTCAATAGCTAATTGATATATTTCCTTAAGTTTCATGTTTTTTGCCCTCCTGTCTTTAATTCTGTCTAAAGCTTATTTCCCCAACAAGTTCAAAACATAAGGGGTTACGTCAGTTAGAGAAGCAATACCCTCATAAGGGCTTGCCTGATAATGATCATTGATTATAATGGTGGGAACAGGATTTAGGGTATGCCCCTTTCGCTCAATATCCTCCAAATTTCCATGATCACTTACTACCATCACTGTGGTATCATTCAAGTTCAAATGCTCTACACAGGAAGCTATCATCCTATCCAACTGCTGATAAACATTTATAGCCCGGGCCATATCCCTGGCATGACCGATTTTATCGCTCAAAAAGAATTCATAAAGAGTAAAATCATGCTCTTTGGCTAATTGAGCCAGGTTCTGACCTGCTTGCTCAGGAGTCAATTCCGGTACTTCATAACCCCAGTCGATTAACATGCGGTTGGTGAAATCCTGATAAACCGCATTGCTCAATTTAAGGTCCTCTATGTTGCGCAAAGCTCGTCCTGAACTCATGGCTACCCAGGTAGAAGTAGAATGATGAGCCTTTCGCTTTTCAACCAGATCGAAGTACTCTGGTCGATAAGCATTGGCAAAGGTTACTTTCTTGCCTCTTTCTGCCAGTACCTTCATAATGCTGAAGCTCTTTATAATCTCCCGTAGCTTGGGGGTGGGATAAGCATTTATATGACGCCCCACCGCTTGCGCCGCATTGATTCCAGTCCAAAGTGTTGTCTGACCGGTGGCACTCTGTGGTATTCCCGGTACTCCTAAACAGGCATCGGTGGGTATCATAACCGCCCGGTCACCCTGCACTACCTGGCTATCTGCATAGAGTATATGCCCCCCTAGAAGCTGGTCAAAAAAAGGAGTTCGGGCAAAAAAATATGGGTTATCATCTCTCCTGGCTCCCAACCCAAAACCATCTATAAAAATCATTAAGACTTTAGTCAAATCCATCGCCTGCCCAAAATCATATTTTGCCATCAATATTATATCATAAAGAGCCAGGCCTGGAATTGAGCCTTTCCATTATTAAGCCCATTTGCCGGTCAATAGTATGCAGACGCTCTTCTATAGACAACAGACATTCATTTAGAGAAATTGGAGCTACTTCATTCCAAAGCTCCCGCGCTTCATTTTGAAAAAAATCATTTCTGTTAAGGGGTTGGGTGGTTAAGACCTCACTGCGCCTCAGTGGTTTTAGTCCCAAGTCCCTTCTGCTGACTGGTTCATCCTCCTCTTTCAGCAAGACACTAAAGCCACCGCAGGACTCCAGTATACCAATATCCACCTCATCCAGGTCCCTTATGCCCTTTTTGCGTAATTCCTGCATCAAATCATCTACATTGAATTTCTCCTTTTTCAAATTGTCTTTAATAATCCTACCATTCTTAATCAGTATAACCGGCTTGCCGGTAATAATATTAGAAAGGGTTTGGTTTTTTAAGGCCAGGTAACCCATCAGGTATTCCAGAGCAGCCAGGGTAGCTAATATCACCATACCTTCCCAAAAGGGAATGCTCTTATCCAATGCCACTGACACTACGGTATGCCCTACTCCGGTCATAACCACAAAATCAAAAGGCCCCAGTTCTCCCAGGGCTCTTTTCCCCAAAAGCCTGATCATAAGCAGGGCTATAAAATACATGACGGCAGCTTTAAGTACAAAACTTAACATTATCACCATGCCCTTTCATAAGCCTTGGAGTACATAGGCAGCAATTAGTTTTCTGCCCGAGGCTAAGGCCTTTCTTAGTTTTGTACTTGATTCACCTGCTTTATACCAGGAATACTATTTATCTCTTTTTACTATCACCGGTGGATGGGGGGCTCTTCGTCGGATAGATCGAGTTTTGGAGTTAATGAGGAGTAGAATCAGAAATAAGCCGGCCAAGGAAAATACCCAGCAGGATTCGCTATGGAATTGGTTCACCCTCAAATAAGCAGCAGTGAGCATGGTAAAGCCAAAAGCCACCGCCCAGGTTAAGGCTTTGATACTACGGGTATTATTACTCATATGGAGGTTTATTTCCTGCAGAGGTATTCTAATTACCAGATCCCCCCGCTCAGTTTTTTGTAATACCCTTTCCAAGAGGGGAGGTAATTCTATAAATGCCGAACCCCAGGCTTCAGCTTTCTCTTTTACCAGCTGGAACAAGCCACCCCCATCACCCAGCATTTCATCCACATAGGGTCTGGCTACCTGTAGGAAATTTATCTCAGGATCCAGGCCCACACAGATACCATAGAGAGTGCCTAAAGCCCGTCCCAAAAAGGTGAAGCGAGCCGGTACCTGAAAAGGTTGTTCATATAAAAGCTGTTCCAGATCCTGAAGAAAGCGGTTGATATCGGTTTCTGAAATGGACTGGGCATCCCCCAGGGTATGATCCAGGAATATGGCTACCGCACGGCTTATGGTATTCCTGTCGGCCCCATAATGGATAAAGCCCAATCGCATCAAGTATTCCACTACGCTTTCATAATCCCGGCGGACCATAGCTTTGACCATGTCCACCAGTTGAGTACGCAGTTCCAAAGAAATAGCCCCTACCATGCCAAAATCCACCATAATGAGTTTGCCCTCTTCACTAACAAAGAGGTTGCCCGGATGGGGATCGGCATGATAAAAGCCATCGATCAGTATTTGCCGCACATATATGCTTAATAAATGGGCCGCCAGTCCTTTGCGATTGATTCCGGCTGCCTCAATCTCATCATAGTTGGTGATTTTAATGCCCCGCATATACTCCATGGTAAGAACCCGGGTGCCGGTATATTCCCACACTATTTCAGGTATTAGAAGGTCTTGGTCCTCCTTGCTGTTGGCGGCTATAATCTGGGCATTGTGGCCTTCTTTGATATAATCCAGTTCATCCCGGAGGGTTTCCTCAAATTCCTGGTAAATGGCATCCAGGTCCATGAATTTCTCCCAATCGGTGAAGACTTTAATTAACCCAATTACCTGTTTTATGGCCTTCAGGTCAATGGTGATCAGTTCTTCTATACCCGGGCGCATTACCTTGACCGCTACTTCGCGGCCGTCCATCAATATGCCGAAATGAACCTGCCCCAGGGAAGCTGCGGCCACCGGAGTGGCTTCCAGATGCACGAATATTTCCTGCCAGGGCTTTTCCAACTCCGAGAGAATGATATTTTCAATGGCTTCAAATTCAACTGCTTGAACTTCATCCTGTAAACCGGATAATTCCCGAATAGAGGAACCGGGTAGTATATCTACCCGGGTGCTTATAAATTGGCCCAGCTTGATCAATAAACCACCCATATTTACCGCCGTTTCACGAAAAAGCCGGGCTTGAGAAATATATAATTCTTCCCTCTTCTGCTGCAGCCATCCAGGCCGGTGCAGGTATTTTTTAAACTTAAGGGTATAGAAGGCTAAGGCAATATTAATAAATAATCTTATAACGGTGAAGAAACGGCGTATAGCATTAATATCATACTTGAACATCCTATTTCTCCTATCGATAAAAATCGCACTGGTGTCTTTCTCCTTGTCCTGATTCTGGAAAAATAATCAAGCAGCAGCTGATCTTGGCCTTGCATAGATCGAGCCTAGTATATTTATACCCAGCCTTTTATCCAGATACAATTTTTCCCTGATCTTTGGCATTTCGATGGCCTTGCGCTGTGCCCAGGACCAAGCAAACCTCACCCTGTTTTAGTTCTAGCGGTGAAAATAGTCCATAATCCTCCCCAAGTCCCAGGTATTAATTACATCTTCTTGCTTTAACCAGCCCCTTCTGGCAGTCATTACCCCATATTTAAGAAATTTTAAATCTTTTCCATGGTGAGCATCGCTGTTTATGGCTATTTTGATCCCCATTTGAGCAGCCTTTCTGGCAATACTCTCATCTATGTCCAGCCGGTCCGGATGAGCATTTATCTCCAGCACCTTATGGTGCTCAGCGGCCGCAGCCAGTATTTGATCTGTATCCAGCTCATAAGGAGGACGACGGTTTAAGAGTCGGCCGGTCAAATGACCGATGATGTGCACATGGGGATTTTCAATAGCCTTGATAATGCGGGCTGTTTGTTGCCCAGCCTCCAGTTTAAAATGGCTGTGAATGGAGGCAATAACCAGATCCAGTTGCTTAAGAATCTCATCATGATAATCCAGGGTTCCATCCTTTAATATATCTACTTCACTGCCTTTTAACAGGGTAAAACCTCTAAAATGCCGGTTGAGTTCATCTATAGCCTGCCCCTGATCCATCAAGCGTTGGGGAGATAAGCCCCCACTAATATGAAGGGACTGGGAGTGATCGGTTATAGCCAGAAAAGCATAGCCCATCTTTTGCGCCATGACCGCCATATCCTGCAGGCTATGAGCTCCATCACTCCAATCAGTATGAACATGCAATTCCCCCAGAATATCAGAAAACTCAACTATTACCGGTAAGCTATTTGATATAGCCTTAGGTATCTCTCCCTTATTTTCCCTCATCTCCGGTGGAATATACTGTAAGCCCAGCTGCCTGAACACTTCTTCCTCGGATTTTAGTCCCTTAAGATGCTTTCTATCCCGGTCCTGAAAGACCAGTTCTCTAAACTCTTTGGATCCAGTAGTCCAGGTCAGGCTATGATAATAATCTTCTGGTTTGACTATAATCACTTCAAATTTCATATTAGGATGGAGCAGGCCTTGAATAAAGTCCTGGCCTACCCTCTTTACATCTTGCACCTGGCTGTAAGACGCTACCTGAACCCGTACCTGCTTGAAATCCTCAGCTGCCACCAGAATGTCAATATCCCCTACCAGGGGCTTACCCCTTCTAATGCTGCCTACCGGTTCGGCAGCAATTACCCCCGCAGCTCCCTTGAGATGCAGGGAAAAGTCTTCAGCCACAGGAGCAGCCAGACCCAAAGTGATTTTCTCCCGGCTCTGTTTGAGTAAGTGGATACCCGCTAAAATATTGGATTCAGTCTTAGCCCCCATCCCGGGCAATCTTCGAATCTTTCCAGCTTGAGCTGCTTGTGCCAGTCCTTCTATGCTATCTATACCCAATCCCTGGTATATATTTCTAATAGTTTTGTGCCCCAAACCGGGAATTGACAACATATCCAGTAATCCTTGAGGTACCTCCTGCCGGAGTTGCTCAAAAAAAATACAGCTTCCGGTTTCCAGCATTTCCTCGATTTGATCTCGCATCCTGCTACCAATGCCTGGTATTTCACCAACTGCATTGCGCAGATACACATCCCGTAAATCTTCATCCAGGTGATAAACCGTGTGAGCAGCTTTGCGGTATGCCCTGACTCGATAAGGATTATCGTTTTTTAATTCCAACATATCAGCCATGGCATTCAATATCCATGCTACTTCACGATTAGTCATCTTAGCCCATCCTGTTTCTCTTATCTTCTTCCATGTTTCTTACCAGTTGATCATAATCTTCCTGTAGCTTGTTAAGTTCATCAGCCAGGTTGAGAGCAGTCAACACTGCTACCCGCTGATTACTGAGGTTGGGATTGCGTTGCTTGACCATTCTCATTCTTCGATCTACATAGGCAGCCAGCATTTGAATATAATCGGAATTTTCTTCTCCCTTGACAATGTATTCTTCATTATAGATTTCTACCGTAACCCGATTTATCTGGTCCTTCCTGTCCTGCACTTAGCATGCCTCCTTTACCTCAACAGATTAAGTATTTCTATTATTATACTGTTTTTTCCTGCCGATACATATGGATCCTCAGCTTAGATATTCTGCAAGAGTATGGGCGCTGATGCTGAATACTGTTTAGACCGGAATAGGATCCCGCTAGCAAGTGGTTTGTAAACTGATAAAAACAGGCCTTCGTCTTGCCGATCGGAAATAAAGACGGAGGTCTTAAGTTTTATTGTTACTGGTGGACTGCTTCATTTATATCCTGGCCTAGGCCTTACTATGTATATTCCTGGTTTGAGCTTCATTAAATATTATGTATTAATCAAGTAAAGTAAGAATAATAAACAGAAGAGACCTTCCTCAATCCATTTGGATAAGGAGGCCTCTTTCTCATTAAGCAGGCCTGAAATAATTAAAGTTTCCTTATTGCACTTTTTCATCGATGGCTTTTAGCAGCTTTTCAAAGGTTTCTGCTCTATCTTCATCCAACAAGCTTCTCAAATACAAATTAAATTCTCTTCCGGTTGGAAACAGATCTTCGGCCAGTTGACGTCCCTTGGCAGTGAGATAGATATTCAAACTCCTGCGATCATTGGGGTCTTCTTCTCTTTTAACCAGCTCCTCTTTATATAGACGGTCGATAACTCCCGTAACAGCTGAACTATCCAACTGCACCCGGGCCGCGATATCCTTGACATTGCTTCCTTCGTGGTCCAGCAAATCAAATAATACAAAGGATTGGGGAGCTGTTATTCCATATTCCAAACATTTACTATTATACTTACGGCTTATTTTCCTGGATAAAACATTTAAGCGAAAACACCAGAATTCTGTAAATTTCTCCATATAATCTCTTCCTTTTAAAAGATTTCAATTATACTTAATAGTATTTTAGATACTTTGTCAACCTTAAGCAGCGCCACCAGGACGCAACAAAATAACCGTCTCCTTGTTGCGTTTGAACCAGAAGAACCGCCCTCTTGTGGCGCTTGTTGCGCCTATTTTTTCTTCTTATTTTGTTTTTTGGGTAAGACGAAAAAGAAGTTGGATCCCTTGCCGGGGGAGCTCTCTACTCCGGTTATGCCGTTGTGGTTTTCCACCAGATGTTTTACTATGGACAGCCCCAGACCGGTTCCCCCGGTTTTCCTGGAGCGAGCTTTATCTACCCGGTAAAATCGTTCAAATACCCGGTCCGCCTCATTTTCCGGTATACCTTCACCTTTATCAATTACCTGTATACGCACTCGATCCCCCTCATCCATAAGAGAGATAGTTACTGTTTCGCCTTCCGGGCTATAGGCCAGAGCATTATCCAGCAGATTAAGCAAGATTTGAACAATTAAATCCTTATCACATTCAACCAAGACCTGTCCAGCTGGTTTGATGAAATTGATTCGGGCTGCCCTGTTATCAAGCTTAATCAATTCAATAGTATCCTCTATTAAACGAACTATGTTTACATTAGTGATATTTAGGCCTGATTTCCCTGATTCCAAACGGGAAAGTTCCAGCAGGCGGTCAATTAACTTGCTCAATCTTATGGCTTCATCATATATGGTTTGGGAAAATTCTTTTACATTACGGGGATCACTTTCATTCATCAGGGTTTCGGCAAAGCCGCTTATACTAGCCACCGGAGTTTTCAGTTCATGAGAAACATTAGCCACAAAGTCCCTGCGCACTCTTTCCAAGCGCTTCAATTCACTGATATCATTGAGCACAACTAAAACTCCGCCCAGTTTTTGGGGCAGGTTTTTGCAAATAGGTAAGACATTAGCTTCTATCTGTCTTTCGGCCGGCGTATATAGTTGAATTTCGCGTCGGACCGGCTGTAGCATTCTTCTTACTTCATCGATAGTCTGCAATAAATCATTATTATTGATTAGTTCTACGTGTTTTCGCCCCTGGTAATCATCACCTAAATCCAAAAGTTTAACCGCTTTAGGGTTGGCATAGCTTATCTTGGCATCAAGATCCACCATAAATATCCCATTTACCGTATGATTTAACACTAGTTCCAATTGGTCATTAACAGCTGAAATGTCAGTTAAGGTTTTATCCATCTTGCTGGCCATATCATTAACTGCTGAAGCCAATTGTCCTAGTTCATCATCAGACCAGTAGGATATTCGCTTGTTCAGATTGCCCTTGGCTATTTCCCCCACGGCAGCAGTTAATTCACTTATGGGGCGGGAGAAATTAACCGCCAGCCGGGTACTAAACATAAAGGCAATAACCCCTATAAGAATGATGGCCAGGAGAATAAGCAAGAGAACCTGGTAATGGACTGCTTCCACTTCCTCCATGGATCGGGCCAGTCTGACTACCCCCTGAGCATCCCCTTTATCAAAGGCCATGGCCACATATAGCATCTGTTGCCCTTCGGTATCACTGAAGCGGGTAGATATCCCCGTCTCCCCTTGTAAGGCCTGGTATATTTCGGGCCTGCCCCCATGAGGCCCCAGTTCATCCACCAGGTATACAGAATCAGCCACCACCTTACCGCTTTTATCAACGATAGTTACTCTAGCTCCAATATTGTCGGATACGATTCTACTTATTTGACCCAGCTGTTCCTCATCGCCCCCATTTGTCTGCAGATAATCTTCAATCATGGAAGCGGCTAATCTGCTTTCCCGCTCCAGGTTATTCTTTACATTATCCAGATAATACTGTTTCAAGCTCACACTTAAAATAGCCCCGGTAGCCAGGAGAATAAGCACTATTATTAATAAATAGTTTCCTATCAGTTGTTTTCCGATTGATTTATTCACACCTAATCAGCCTCCAACTTATAACCTAATCCTCTCACCGTTTTTATATATTGAGGATTCTTGGAATCCTGCTCAATCTTTTCTCTGATTTTGCTGATATGAACATCCAAGACCCTGGTATTGACTCCTTCCGAGTAGTCCCATAGCAATTTCAGCAGATACTCTCGCTTTAATACCCGCCCCCGATTGCGAATCAAGGTCTCCAATAATTCGTACTCCTTTAAGGTAAGGTCTAGAAGCTTATCTTTAAAGTGAATTTCATAACTTTCTCCTTTGAGCAGGAAGGGACCAACTTCCAAAGAAATGGGTTTACTTTCTTCTTCTACGGTCCCCGGAATGCGTCTTAATACTGCTTTAACCCGGGCTACCAGCTCCCTGACACTAAAAGGTTTGGTTACATAATCATCAGCGCCTAATTCCAGCCCCAGTACCCGGTCCAGCTCTTCAGCCCTGGCGGTTAACATAATGACCGGAATCTGATTGCCCTGGCTTCTAATCTCCCGGCAAATATCCAAACCGTCTTTGCCCGGAAGCATTAAATCCAGTATAAGCAAATCCGGGTTTTCCTCTTCAATTATCCTGACCACCCGGCTTCCATCGTAGGCATAAATGGTGTTAAAACCTTCTTTGTTGAGATTATAGGTGATCAAACGTACCAGTGCTTCTTCATCATCTACTACCAGTATTTTTCTTTTCATGTTCTCCTCGATAGCAGGTATTATAAACATGTTAATCCTTAATGGCCTTAATATAAATACCCCTTGCCCAAAATTTACAAAAAATAGTCACTTTTTTAGTGAAAGCCTAATTTTCCTGACGAACCTCCCCGCCAAACAGCCTTGGATTCATAAATAATATAGGATCCGCTTGACCTAGCCTGGCAGTTCCCTTCGGGCAATATTGAGGTTCCACTTCGCTTCACAATTAAAGTGTCAACACATTGAGCCCAGCGACAAAGGGGGGTCAGAGGGCGGCCCTTTTAATGGTGAAACCAACTGCCGCCGATAAATTCTCTCAATATAGAATTAGGTGGAATGGGCTCTGAGGGGATTTCCCGGAAGTAGCTTAAGAATTTGCTCAAGCGCTTGGCCTCAATAAACTCCGGTTCCCCCGGTCCAATATCCATTAAGAGGGGAGCAGCGTATTTTTTTATCACCCCTAGTTCATACACCAGAGAAGAATTAAACATAACGTCAGCGTTCTCTTGAAAGGGAAAAATGTTTTTTAACTCCCCTCTTCTAACCGAAGGCCAGCGGTTTAAAGTTTCCCTGGTACCATGCCCCCTGGTACGAGCATCCCTTATTATTCTTCTCAATAAACGGCAATCGGTAGTCGGTATCCTATTGGAAAAGTCTATATTCAACTGGGTTAAGGCACTGATATAAATCTTAAACTTTTGTTCTGCTGGTATACTCCAGGTCAATTGATCATTTAATCCATGTATGCCTTCTACAATTATAGGCTGACCAACCGGTATTTTCATGGGTACTCCGTAGTCTTCACAGCGGCCGGCTTTGAAATTAAAAATCGGCACTTCTACCTCTTCGCCCCTGATCAGCCGGCTCAAATGATCGTTGAAGAGATCCAGCTTTAATGCATTTATGGATTCAAAATCGAAATCACCAAACTCATCCCGGGGTGTATCCTCTCGATCCACAAAATAATCGTCCATGGATATCATAACCGGTTTTAGTCCATTTACCCGCAAATGTATCATCAACCTCTGGGCAAAAGTAGTTTTGCCGGAAGAGGACGGCCCAGCTATCAGTATTAGACGTATCTTTCTATTCTGGCAGATCATATCGGCAATAGAGGCAATCTTTTTCTCATGTAAAGCTTCGTTGATCCTGATTAGATCTACTATATCCCCGTTTTCAACAATGTCATTCAATGCTGCTACATGAGGAGTACCCATCATTTCTCCCCATTCCTTGGCTTCCGAATATATAGTGAAAATCTTTCTCTGATCAACAAAGGGTTCAATTAAATTAGGGCTGTTTCTTTCCGGAGTCTGGAGTATTAAGCCGGGAGGATAGTTGATTACTCTAAAATTACTCAGCATTCCGGTATTGGGCACCATAGGTCCATAAAAATACTCGTAAAACCCATCCAACTCATACATATGAACCATCTCTTTATCTCTGAACTGCAGCAGCTTAATCTTGTCCATCATGCCTTGCTTTTCGTATATGTGGGCGGCCTGGTCCCGGTGCAACAAGACTTTCTTGATGGGTAAGTCAAGTACTGCCAATTCCCGCATCCGCTTCTGTATCTGGGCCACTTCCTTGTCTTCCAGGACCTTATCCGCCAGCTCGCAATACAGCCCATTGGATAAGGAATGTTTGACCAAGACCTGAGTTTCCGGATACAGTTCCCGGCAGGCCTTTATGAGTAAAAAAACCACTCCCCGGCGGTAAACCCGAAAACCTATTTCAGTACTTAAATCCAGCAATTCAACCTGACAAGGCTTGGTGAATACATAATCAAGATCTTTTAAATCGTTGTTAACCGACAGAGCTACTACCTGATAAGGCAATTCACTTTGCAGTTCTGTAACCAAATCATAGGCTGGAGTGTTTATTTCTACTGAATGATAACCCCGGCCTTTAATATTTATTTGCACTTTACTCTCTTCTAAAGCGATGCTCATTGATAAAACCTCCTAACCCCGTGTATATATCATTATATAATATAATTACCTTTTTAATATGACATTCTTGGTCATAAGGAGCATAAATTCCGAATTCTTCTCAATATAGCCCAATAGAGAAGAGGGCCTCGCGCCCTCTTTTACGGATGGAACCCAGTCCTTAAATCCGTGCCTTATTCTTGTGCTACTACAGAATATTCGACAAACAAAAAAAGTATTCCTGTTGGGAATTATTTCATTATGGATTACCCCGGCAGGGGCTTATTGGTCAGTTTGGCAGGGGTAAACATCCGTCCCCGGATTCCCCATAGCCCAGCCGGCCCTGGATGCTCAGCCAAGTCCAGTCCCCCCAAAACGGAAAGGACAGTTTGCTGAAATAGACACCTCCCTGTCTTATCGGCCAGGGAGTTCTTCCTCCTCTACTACCGGAAAGCTATCCCGCTTTTCATCGGCAAAGTGCCACCATTCGTAATAAATGCTTATAAAGCCATGTTTAAGCATAATCTCTTCCAGTAAGAGGGCATTAGCCTGCTGCTGTTTATTCACATCACTATAGTCTCGATCAGCCCGGGAGGAAAAATCATCGAATCCACTGGGCATCAAAAGTTCTTGCCCCTTTTCATCCACCAGGGTTAAATCTACCGCTACTCCCCTGCTATGATAGGAAAAACCTTCATAAGGATTTACCACGAAACGACGATCGGGCATTATTTCCCATAGCCTGAACTGGGCTGATGGCGGGCGATAGGCATCCCACACCTTAAGACCTAATCCTTGAACTCGAAGCTCTTCCTGAACCTTTTTGAGTTTTTCTGCGCTTTCTTGTCTTAAGTATGCCTTATCGATGGAGTATACTGGTTGGCCAAAGACATTATCATTCGTTGCGTATTTTAAATCAACAATTATTCCCGGTATATACTCCTCCAGATCTACCATCTCGGTGCTGAGGTCTGGACTGTTAACCATTAAGTCAGTAGAGCAGAGCGAGACTATAATAGAGGCAATTAAAGCCACTATGGTCAAGTATAATATGCTTCTGCCCTTAAGCCTTTTTATTAAGTCCATCAGAAAAACACCCCTAATCAGATACCTGATCTTAGTATGCTTGGTCTTGGGAACATTATGTAAATCACTTGAGCTTTCCTGGATTCCGCCTATAAGCTGCATTACTGACCTATCAAAATCAGGTTTGGATATGAATATGGGGTGTTATTGGGTTAATCTTTATTTATATGTAGGAAGCCTCCCAGTCGATGCAGTATACCAGGTATTTTAATAAGCTTCATTATTCAACGCTAGGTGAAAAATACGCAATAACCTGAATTGCGAGTATTAATACGGGGTTCTTGTCATACTTGCCGGAAATCCTGCTTACAACAGGGCTAAGAGCGCATTTATGAATACTTTGCTAAAAACGCCATTTTCCAGAGCCTGTTTGAACAAATACAAGAAGTCTTCTTCACTGATGCAAGGAGGGCTTAACTGCATACTACGAACTCCATGGTGATTCTTTTTCCCCATAGCCAGGCGAATGCAATAAAGGTTCAAACCCGGAAAGAATATGCGCTCCATAGTGATTATATCATTGGCATGGCACAATTCTCCCCGACCATAGACCTCACAATAGGGGCTGGATTCAAAAGGCTTGGTGGCTAATGATGGGGCATCCGTGCACCTGATCACAGTTTTTAGACCAGCCTGTAATACAGGGGAAATTACCTGCCTTTCCACCCCCTGTTTTATCAGCTCATAGAAGTCATCTTCCACCAACTCCAAAGGTCTGGCAGCCCTATGAGAGAGCGGGCTGCTGTTTTCTTTATGAGCCAGCCGTATTTTTTCTTGACCCTGGCCATCTATGAGGACCTTTTCAATTACTATACTGCCCTGACCGATTGCGTTCATGCAAAGAGCCTGCCGCAGTACTATACAAAGCTGCTCTATGATCTTTTCCTCCCAGCCTGATAAAGATTGGCTTTTAGCATATTTATGATGCCTCGGGCCAGTATATACCTGGCTTAAACTGTATAATACGGGCAGCCACCAATAATACATAATACAAGGGTTAGAAGACAGAAAACCTCCGGTCCCAAACTTAAGACCGGAGGCCAATTTCCTACCGGATAATTCAATTTATGGGTTTTATCTGAGCCGGGCTTTCAGCTCCTGGTCCAAGCTGGCCAGGATGCGGTCGATCAAGCTGTTAATCTCCTTTTCCTTCAAGGTCCTTTCCATGGATTGAAAGGTTAATCTGAAAGCTGCACTCTTATATCCTTCCGGCACCTGCTCACCGGTATAAATGTCAAACACTATTACCTCCTGCAGCAGTTCAGAGGCCGAGTCCTTTATTACCTTAATAGCTTCGGAAGCCTTGGTCTCCTCTTTTAACAGTACTGCAATATCTCTTTGGATGGCAGGATATTTGGCAATCTGTTCCACCATACTTTTCTTCCCTTTTAGCTTAAACAGGGTATTTACATCCAACTCGAAAGCACAAGCTTTCTCGCCTATATCAAAATTCTCCAGCACCAGGGGATGTACTTCTCCCATAAATCCAATTTCCTCACCCCGGCACATTATGCGTGCAGTTCGGCCCGGATGAAAATATGGCTTCTCAGCAGCAACAAAAGTATAGTCCCTGATTCCCAGTTCATGGAAAAGTATTTCTACTATACCTTTCAGATAGTAAAAATCCATGGGCACTTCATTTTTTAACCAGTTCAGCTCTACTCGACCGGCCACTATAGCCCCCAGTTTCAGTACTTCCCGGGGCAAGCGTTCAGGGGCAGGATAAAATACGGCTCCCATTTCAAAGAAATTCAAATTCTGATTGCGCCGGGCCAGATTTTTACTTACATTCTCCAGTAGCCCAGGCAACAGCAAAGTGCGCATAACACTTTGTTCCTCAGATAAGGGATTGGCCAGCCGAATATAATTGCGTAGATAACTATCCGCCGGCAGCATTATCCGGTCATAAAGCCCGGGACTGATAAAACTATAGTTTATAACCTCGTAAAGATAGGCGGCCATCACTTCTTTGACCTGGTCCCGGAAACGCTGGTATTCGCTAAGCCCTCCACAATTTATGCTGCCGGGCATAGTAGACGGAACCTGGTCATAGCCATAAAGACGTGCTACTTCCTCAATTAAATCCGCTTCCATGGAGATATCCGGCCGGTAAGTAGGAATCTCTACCTCAACATATCCCTTTTTTTCCTTTATTTTAAACTGCAGCCGGACTAGAAAATCTTTTATCTCCTGGGGGCTCAGCTGGGTTCCCAGGAGATAATTGACCCGGTCAAAACGCAAAGGAACAAACAAAGGGTCTTTTTTCCCTGGATATACATCACATATGCCTTTTACTATTTCTCCCCCGGCCAATTCCTGCATAAGCTGAGCAGCCCGGTTCACCGCATAGATAACCCCATTGGGATCCACCCCTTTTTCAAAGCGAATCGAGGAATCGCTCCTTAGTCCCTGTTTCTTTGAAGTCCGGCGGATATTGGTGTTTAAGAAATTGGCCGATTCAATCAGAACGTTTTTGGTACGGTCTTTGATTTCACTGTTCAACCCGCCCATAATACCAGCCAGAGCTACCGGTTTGATACTATCGGTTATAACCAGGCTATCCAAATCCAGTTCTCTTTCCACTTCATCCAGGGTAGTAAAGTTTTCCCCATATTCTGCCTTGCGCACCAGTATGGTCTTGGCTGGACTCAGCAAATCATAATCAAAGGCATGAAGAGGTTGATTGCTTTCCAGCATAACATAATTGGTAACATCAACTATATTGTTGATAGGACGAATGCCTGCACTCAGAAGGAGCTTTTGCATCCATTCCGGTGATGGTTTAATCTCTACGTTCTTAATCATCCGTGCTGCATAACGAGGGCATAAATCAGGGGCTGCTATCTCAACCTTGATATAATCATTAATATTTTCCCGATTTTCCTTTATTTTTACCTGGGGTATCCTCAGTTCCTTTCCATTTAGGGCTGCTACCTCCCGGGCCAGATTTATCACCCCCAGGCAATCTCCACGATTGGGGGTTAAATCCAGCTCCATGATGTAATCCGCATCTGACTCTTCCACCCCTTCAACGGCTATTCCGGCCATGGTCAGGCGATGGGCCAATTCCTCTGGTGTCCATTCTATATCTATATATTGTTTTAGCCAATTAATCGATACTCCCATACCCTACCTCCTAAAACTGCTGCAAGAACCTGCGGTCATTGTCAAAAAACAGACGCAGATCGTTGATTCCATATTTGAGCATGGCTATCCGTTCGATACCCATGCCGAATGCAAAGCCGGTTACTTTTTCCGGATCATAACCACCGTATTCAAGGACCCGGGGATTCACCATTCCCGCCCCTAGTATTTCCAGCCATCCGGTATGAGAGCATACCCGGCAACCCACACCCTGGCAGTTAACACAGGAAATATCCATCTCGGCGCTGGGCTCAGTGAAGGGGAAATAGCTGGGTCTAAAACGCACCTTTAAATCGGCTTCGAATATCTCCCGGGCGAAATTCATTAAAGTCCCCTTAAGATCAGCTAAGGTAATTCTGTCATCCAGCACCAGCCCTTCTACCTGCTGGAA
Source organism: Syntrophomonadaceae bacterium (assembly GCA_012520725.1). Taxonomy (GTDB): domain Bacteria; phylum Bacillota; class Syntrophomonadia; order Syntrophomonadales; family Syntrophomonadaceae; genus JAAYJK01. Next base: position 41,863 of record JAAYNQ010000048.1, read on the forward strand.
CATAGGTGAATGAGTAGCATCATCATCCTTGCGATATACTTTGCCAGGTACGATAATGCGTACAGGTAAATGAGGAGCCATCTTCTCCATGGTGCGTACCTGCACCGGGGAGGTATGAGTACGTAACACTACTTCCTCGTTAATATAAAAGGTATCCTGCATGTCCCGGGCCGGATGGTCTCTGGGTACATTGAGAGCTTCAAAATTATAATAGTCAAGTTCAATTTCAGGACCTTCCGCTATATTAAAGCCCATACCCACAAAAATATCTCGAATTTCTTCGTAGACCCGAGTAAGGGGATGCTTGCTTCCTCTCATAAGAGGCAATCCGGGAAGAGTGACATCTATGGTTTCTGCTTGCAAGCGCTTCAGCAGCTGCTCCTGCTTCAATTCATCGCTTTTCTGATTAATCATCTCTTCCAGCTGCATTTTGAATTGATTGGCAGCCTGACCCATTTGAGCTTTTATTTCCGGGCTCAAGTCTTTCAGGCTTCGGAGCATAACTGTGATTTCTCCCTTTCTACCCAGAGTCTTAACCCGGAGTTCATTTAGTTTTTCCAAACTGTCTGCCTCTTGCAGTATTTTTTCAGCCCGCTCCTTAATTTCGCTTAACTTGCTCAACATACTTACAACATCCTTCCTGGCAGAAAATAAAAAAAGCTTTGTCCCTAAGGGACGAAAGCCTGCTTCCGCGGTACCACCCAAATTAATCAGACTTCACCAGTCTGATTCACTCATAGCTTTTAACGGTAGCCACCGGTTAGATCTACTCTAATTTCAATCCACTGCTCCCAGGTGAATTCTTCTGTGTCTTTCCCTAGCTGTACTTTCAGTCGCTGATACCGCCTCCCTGAAGGGAAAAGTAATCACAGTTTACTTGTCCTGTTCATCGCATTTCTCATATTGCTACTGGGTAAGCAGCATTTTATACAATAAATAGTAGGCGATGCATCCAGATGTTTCGAATAGCTGCCAGTATAAATCAGCTTGAGCTATCATCATGGGTTCACCCTCCGCTCTCATTACATGACTCTCAGTATCCCGCTTCCATGGGCAATTATCAGACAGGTTTAATTTCCTCTTTGTTTCCCTGCCTCCCAAATTATTATACCACAGGCTACAGCAGCATTTAAAGAATCTACTGCTGTAAATATTGGAATTTTAAAAGAACTATCACAGAACTTCAATACTTTACTGCTGATTCCTCGAGCTTCGCTGCCAATAATAATTATTACTGCTCCGCTAAAGTCAACCTCACTTATGTTAAGATCAGTGTTCAATGAACTGGCCAACAATCGATAGCCGCTTTTCTTGCTTTGAGCCAAGGTTTCGGGTGAAACATCAAGCACTATGGGAACAGCGAAAACTGCTCCCATGCTGGACCTGACCACTTTGGGATTGAAGGGGTCTACACAGCCCGGGCCCAACATAACCCCGCTGACTCCGAAAGCCCAGGCAGTACGCAGAATAGTACCCATGTTACCTGGATCAGCCAATCCATCCAAATAGATCAATAAGCCTGATTCCTGCATCAAAGGCTTTAAATCCCATTGGGGAATCCGGGCTACCGCTACTATACCCTGAGGAGTCTGAGTATCGCATATGTATTTGATTAATGCGGGGTCAACTTTAATCCACTCCACAGTTCTGCTTTTCCGGTATTCATCAAGGTATTGTTCGGCCCGGTCTTTATCCACAAAAATACGCAAGAATTCCTGCCCTCTTTGCACTGCTTCAGCAAACAGGGTTCTTCCCTCTATCAAAAACAATTGCTCCCGCTGTCGGTATTTGCCATCCTTCAAGCGGGCAGCTTCACGTATTTTATGGTTATCCCGGGATTTTATTTCTTTCATACTTTACATCACCTGTTTAAAACAAAAAGTATGGCCCCATCACCATACTTTTTCTTCGCTGTTGATTAATTGTTTACTGCGCTTTTTGAAAGTTCAGCCAGCTTCGTAAAACCCTGCGGATCACTGATAGCCAGTTCAGCCAGCATTTTCCGATTGATTTCTACCCCGGCTACTTTTAATCCATGTACCATCCGGCTGTAAGTAGTGCCGTTATTTCTGGCGGCTGCATTTATCCGGGCTATCCATAGTTTGCGAAAATCACGTTTTTTTAGCTTGCGGTGAATGTAGGCATATTGTCCGGATTTCATGACCTGCTGGTTGGCCACCCGATATAGCTTGGATTTAGCCCCCCGGTAACCTTTAGCCATTTTCAATATTTTTTTGTGTCTTCTATGTGAAGTCACGCCACGTTTAACCCTTGGCATCCTAACTACCTCCCACTATATTACTGAATTAAATTGGCAATACGTTTATTTTCCTGATTGCTGACCAAGCCGGGTTTACGCAGTCTTCTCTTTCTCTTCGGGCTCTTGCCCCCCAAGAGGTGACTGGCATAGGCTTTGGCCCTTTTTATTTTACCGCTGCCGGTTTTTTTGAATCTTTTAGCAGCACCGCGATGGGATTTCATTTTAGGCATCTGTTTCTTCCTCCTTTTTGCTCTTTTCGGGTTCAAGTCTAGGCACCAGTATAGATACCATATTTCTTCCCTCAATTTTTGGATGTTTTTCTACCGAGGAAATATCCGACAGCTCTTCGGCTAATTTGATGCATAAGCGCTCACCCAGTTCGGGATGAGTAATCTGCCGCCCTCGAAACATTATGGTTACTTTGACCTTATCGCCGGAGGACAGGAATTTTCTGGCATTCCTGGCTTTAACCTGAAAATCGTGTTCATCAATATTAGGCCGCATTTTAACTTCCTTGACCGAAACAATTTTCTGTTTTTTACGGGATTCCTTTTCCCTCTTGCTCTGCTCAAATTTAAACTTGCCATAATCCATTAAGCGACATACCGGTGGTTTGGCCGATGGGGCTATCTCCACCAGGTCCAGCTGTTTTTGCTCCGATAATTCCAACGCTTCACGGAGGGGTACAATCCCCAACTGCTCACCTGCTTCGCTAATTAACCGGACCTCCCTGGCTCTAATCTCCTCGTTAACTCTCCAATCCTTGCTGATAAGAAGTTCACCTCCCGAAAAATATAAAAGCAGGCTGCATAGCCTGCTTCTTAATCATTAACAATTAGCCAGAATATAATACCATCTATTATAAACCCTGGTTAGTTAAATCAATACCTTAACAACCACTGCTGTAAGGTGAGAAGCAAAGCTCCTGCTTAGTACAATAAGGAGTATAGCATAAATAATCCCTGGATGCAATCTTATCGATTAAGCTTTTCTCTGATTTCAGCCAGCAGCCGGGCTTTAAAATCAGCGCGACTAGTGGGTCCTAGATCTCCTTCCCTCCGGTGCCTTACTGATACCGTACCAGACTCAGCTTCCTTATCTCCTACTACCAGCAGATAGGGAATCTTCTGCATCTGCCCGTCCCGGATCTTGTAGCCGGTTTTTTCGCTGCGCAGATCGGCTTCCGCTCTGATTCCTTCTGCTTTCAAATCTTCCACTACCTCCCGGGCATAGTCATGATGGCGATCAGTTATAGGCAAAACCCGGACTTGTACCGGCGCCAACCAGGCCGGAAAAGCTCCGGCAAAATGCTCGGTTAATATGCCGATAAAGCGCTCAATACTGCCGTAAATAACCCGGTGTATCATAGCCGGCCGGTGTTTCTCCCCATCTTCTCCTATATAGCTCAGGTCAAACTTCTCCGGCATCTGAAAATCCAGTTGGATGGTTCCGCATTGCCAGGTCCGGTCCAGTGAATCCTGGAGATGGAAGTCTATTTTGGGACCATAAAAAGCTCCATCGCCTTCATTTATGCGATATTCCATACCTTTTTCGTCCAGGGCCTGTATTAAGGCATTGGTAGCTATTTCCCACATCTCATCCGATCCCATAGCCTTTTCCGGCCTGGTAGATACTTCTACATTATAGGGAAAACCAAACAGAGAATAAAAGCGATCCACCAGATTGATAACTCCTTTTATCTCATCGATAATTTGCTCGGGGAGCATGAAAATATGAGCATCATCCTGGGTAAAAGCCCTCACCCGCATTAAACCGTGTAAAACCCCGGACATCTCATGCCGGTGAACCAGTCCCATTTCTCCCATTCTCAAAGGAAGATCTCGATAACTATGGATGGTCTGTTTATAGACCAGCATCCCGCCCGGACAGTTCATAGGTTTGATGGCATAGTCGGCTTCATCAATCTGGGTAAAATACATGTTTTCCTGGTAATGATCCCAGTGGCCGGATTCTTCCCATAAATGTCGTTTGAGTATTATGGGAGTTCTGATTTCCTGATATCCAGCCCGGGCATGTTCTTCCCTCCAGAATTTCTCCAATTCATTGCGTAAAATCATGCCCTTGGGTAAAAAGAAGGGAAAGCCGGGACCTTCATCCAGAACCACAAACAAACCCAATTCCCGGCCCAAACGACGGTGATCCCGTTTTTGTGCTTCCTCCAGTTTATGCAGATAATCATCCAGCATACTCTTTTTAGGGAAGGAGGTGGCATATATCCTCTGCAGCATCTGCCGGTCCTCGCTGCCCCGCCAGTAAGCTCCGGCCAGACTCATAAGTTTAAAAGCTTTTAAGCGCCCAGTAGAAGGAATATGGGGTCCGGCGCAAAGGTCAACAAATTCGCCCTGCTGGTACAGGCTTATTATCTCATCCTCGGGCAAATCCTGAATCAATTCCACCTTATAGGGTTCATTTTTTTCTTTAAATAAATGAAGAGCCTCCTCCCGACTGAGTTCCTTTCTGATAATCGGATAATCAGCTTTAACGATCTTCTGCATCTCAGCTTCAATAGCCTGGAAATCTTCCGGGGTAAAGGTATGTTCACTATCCAAATCATAGTAGAAACCCTTATCTATGGCCGGGCCAATGGCCAATTGGGTTCCTGGCCACAATCTTTGTACTGCTTGAGCCATAACATGAGAAGAAGAATGTCGATAAACAGCCATAGCTTCAGGATCAGTAAAATCCAGGAGTTCCAGCGTTCCATCTTCGGTGATCTCAGTATTTAAATCGCTTATTTGCCCGTTAAATCTAGCCACCACAGCATTTTGAGCCAGTTTCTTGCTTATGTCTTCAGCTACCTGCAGCAAGGTGGTTCCTTTCGGATACTGACGCTGGCTGCCATCTTTTAGTTTAATTGTTACCATAATTACATTACCTCCTGAATCTATCTTAATATTAAAAGGGAAATACCAATAGTATTATGATTTGAATAATACCAATTATGAAGCCCAATACTCCACCCAATATCTCTATAAACCTTAACTCACTGGAAGAAACCTTTCTGAGCATATCTTCCAATTGCCCAATATCAAGCTGGTTAATCTTTTCTTCCACTATACCTTTAATCTTTATTTCTTCACTTAAATAAAGCTGACTGGCTTTCATTACCTGGCTGATAATATCCTCCGCTTCCTGTCGCAGAACCCGGTCCACACTGTTTCCTAGCAGATTAGCAATTCTACCCGGGACAAACCCGGGTACAGCATCTGCTACCCTTGTCCTAATGATCTCCATTATCTTATTTACCAGGGATTCCCGAACCAGAGGGGTATCAATATGGGCAAAAATATCTTCCAATGACAAAAGCTCTTCTTCTACAATGGCCCCAATACTCCTGGCCAGATCTTTTCGCCTTTTGGGCAATAGTCCATACAATTCAAAGGCCAAGCAATTAACGGGTTGACGGGGCCAAAAAAGCAGTTTGATAGCTACCACATTGGTAATATATCCGATAAAGGCACTGATGATTGGAATAGCTAATACTTGATACATTTTATTCCCCTATTGTCTATTAGAAAAAATATATCAAACTTTGACCCTAACCGCAAACCGGTACTTAGGGGCAAGACGACAAAATCCCCTTGCCGGGCAAGGGGATTATTAAAGCAAGTATTTTAATCAAGCCGGGGGTACTGTCGTTGCCTACCTGACTCTATTTCACATAAGAATCTGGCACAGCGCTTACAGCCACGACAGAATACGATTTTATCTTCAAAGACCTGTTTTATTATCTCCACTGATTCATTTCGAGGCAATTCCATGGCATTATGGATTATTATCTTTCTGGGAGCAATAGTAATCAGAATACTTACCAGCAAATCATCCAGACTCACATCATCCAGCAAGAGGTCATCCAGATAGTGTTGCATATACTGCTCTTCAATTTTACAACCGGTATGATCCCACAGGTAGAATAATCCATTATTGCCCAGGAGCAGATTGACTTCTTTTATGCGAGGTGCCTGGGTATCCACAAAATAGCGCAGCAGATTTACAAAGTCATTGTATTCCTTTTCATTTTTCAGTTCTTCTGCTGCCACCTCCACCGCAAACTTGATCTCGGTAAGATATTCTTTCATACAAAAATTAATAAACCCTTCCACCGCCAGAAAATCATTTTCATTGATATGCTCCAAAATACGATGGGATATTCGATTCTTGCGTCCAAAATTCATCAGCAGATTCAGGCTTTCATTTTGATGACACCGACGTAAGAAGTCACCTGCTTTCAAATATAGTGACTGCCTATCTTCGGGACTTGACTTGCGGTAGGTTCTATAGATTTCCCGCCATAAGAGCTTTGATTCCCAATCATTCACAATATGTTCGGCTAATACTTCAGCCAACTGATGTTTGAATATATAGATAATATCTTCATTCCGGAAAGTGGAATCGCTGTAGTCCTTGCCATGTAAACAAAAATGAAGAAGCTGGCTATCGGTTGGATATGGTACGGCTGAAATTGGAACTAAGCGGATTTCTAATTCATATCCTCTTTGCTTGATCCATCTTAAACGGTTATCCAGTTCTTGCAAAAAACTATCAGTATTATGGGCCGTTGCTATTGTAAACTCATAAATCATAATGCGGCCTCCATTGAAAAGTTAATATATTATATGTTTACCCTAAAATCATTATTCAATCATACAAGCCCTGAAAATACTGCTATTTCCGGTATATTTTCAAAAAAAGTGGGCAGCAAGCTGTCATTCTTTTGGTCTATAGAACCAATGATAATCGGCTTATGCTAATATAATCCATTCTGCTTGAAAGTGTTCATGAGCCTGCTCTTGAAATAAAGCGACTTGCATTACCAGGCCCCAGAGATTACATTCGGACAATATCTCCCGGGGCCTTGATTATGATTATTGCCTTCTTGTCTGCGGGTAAACCCATAGTATGCCTTTTCATGGAGACTTTAGTAGTATTTGAGGAAAAAGGCAAGGATCAACCGTTACCGCCAAGGGTTTTTCGCTACTAGCCAGCAGCTAAGCCACTTGCTTCTTCACTTTCTTCTGTTACCTTCAATACCCTGTGGCTAATAGCTAAGCTCCTACTTTTTCATATTAGTAACGCTTTTTCCAAAGTATTTGCCTTTATACTTAAGCTGGACGCAAAAAAGAACAGGCTTACCGGCCTGTTACTAGCATCAGTCACATATTAACTGATTATGGGTTTATTCTATTTTATTGCATTAATCACCAAGTTTTATTGAATCCTATTGGATTTTATTTGATTGATCACAGATTGAATAAAAGCCATAATTATCGTTCCTAAACCTAAAGACCAGAGGGCAATTGATAAATAAGGGTTGGACTTAACTATAGGAAGTAAAAATATTATCATTACGGCTATCAATACCAGTACCAAGGTTAATTTATTTTGAAACACCTGATTTAATCCCCCTCCAAAACCGGTGATAAAAGACATTCCCTGGTTACCATATTATTCAGAATATACTAGGTTGTGGTTAAGCGATCACCTTCTCTGCTAATGTTTTTTCATACCATACCCCGTGCTTTGCTTGCTTGAATTTTTCGATTGCTTACTATTTATGATTATTTTGATAGGTTACTTTATGATAACATAGCTGAGCTTTTTTAGAAATAGATAGTGCCTTTTATAGCAAGGCCTTATTCAGATTTGATTCTACTGCGAGGGGTAATCAAGACCTATAGCATTTCTATTGCCAAGGCATTTTCGTCGTAGAATATTAGCAAGAAAAGGAGGTTTTTTAAGTATGATGTACGTCTTTCCTGCGATTTTCACACCATGCGAGACTGGCTATGCTATTCGGTTTCATGATTTACCCGGAACAAATAGCCAGGGTAAAGATATGTCTGAGGCAATCTATATGGCTCGTGATGCTTTAGCATCTTGGCTTGACTATCTTTTAGACGAAAAACAAGCTATTCCAAATCCGTCAAAACCTAATGAGATTAGTTTAGAAGACGGTGAATTTGTAAGCATGATTGATGTAGATATGCAAGCCTATCGCCGCCGTAAAAATTCTAAGTCCGTTAAAAAGACTTTATCAATTCCATCCTGGTTAAACGAAGAGGCTGAAGCTCAGAATGTCAATTTTTCAGCCATACTTCAGGAAGCTTTAAAAGCTCATTTAGGAATTGATAAGCCGAAAAATCTTTAGGAACGAACATATAAATTTAGTAGCCGATAAGGCTTCTCTATAAACAGCCCAGGAACGAGCCGCCGCTAAAATGGACGAGTTGTTCGCCAGCAGCATTACATCAGAAAAATAAGCCTATAAATAGCAAAACGGCCATCTATAAATAAGGTGGTCGTTTTTGTGTCTAGTTTGAGCCTGTTTGAAATAGACTGTCAGCAATTCACTATTTTCTAGTTTTGTCCTCTTTGTCGGCAAATCTGTCGGCAAGCCTATTTTTTATCTGCCGACACAAAACAAGCGGGGCTTCAAAACCCCGCTATCACTTGCTTTTTATGGTGGGCCGTATAAGATTCGAACTTATGACTTCTTCCGCGTCAAGGAAGCACTCTCCCACTGAGTTAACGGCCCATTTCGTGCTATTTATTATATAACGATAAAACAGTAAAATCAAGTCTTGTATTGTCGTATATACTTGCCCTGCTGCTGTATTATCCAGTTATTATAACACCCAACACCTCATAAACTAGCGTCAATATTAATAAAATGTTGTAGACTTTTATTTTAAGGAGTATTTATGTTTATAGTTATGGAGCGAAGAACAGCTGGAGTGCTTTTTTTTGGTATTTTCTTCTTGGGTATAGGCCTGGGTTTTTACAATTTTGCCTTGCATCCCAATATGTTCAATTGGGAAAAGGAAGGTATATTGATTCGGGAGGTTAGAACCGATCAAAAAGTGATTGCTTTAACCTTTGATGACGGCCCGGACCCAGTCAATACCAAAGCTCTGCTTGAGGTGTTGGAAAAATATAAAATTCAGGCTACTTTTTTTGTCCTGGGTAAGCGAGCTGAAAAACACCCTGAATTATTGAAAAAGATGGTAGAAGCTGGGCATGAAATTGCTAACCATAGTTATAGTCATGCAGATTTTAATGGTAAATCCGATGAGTTTATTCTGGAGGAAATCAAGAAAACCAATGCTATTATTAAGTCTGTCACCGGTCAAAATCCTGTATTCTTTCGCCCTCCGGGCGGGTATCTATCCCATGCTATGATAGATCTTGCCCAGGAACATAATCTTACTATTGGTTATTGGACCTGGCAGCAAGACAGTAAAGATTGGCGGGACGGCATGACCGGAGAAAGAATAGCAAAACATATTTTGAATCATCTTTACCCTGGGCAGATTGTGGTGCTGCATGATGGAGCATCCAATGGGATGGAAACTGCTAAAGCCATGGATATCTTGATTCCACAATTAAAAAAGAACGGATATAAATGTGTGACCTTGAGTCACTTGCTGAATCACGAGAACCATGAATAATGTCGCTTTCCCCATAATATAATTGAACAAACAGATTCCGGGAGATGAATTTCATGCCCAAAATCTTTGGTTTTTATCAGTTACAGCGGCGCGCTCTAATAGCCATAGCCGGTCTCTTCATCCTGGCCATTCTCAGCAGCGGTATAGCCTATGTGCAAGCCGTCAACACCCTTAAGCCCATATATGAAGTAAAAACCAACAAGAAAATCCTGGCCCTCAGCTTCGACATCAGTTGGGGTAATAAAACACCCCTGCCAGTCCTGGAGGTCCTTAAAGAAAACAACCTAAGGTGCACCTTCTTTCTGTCCGGCCCCTGGGTAAAAGAATACCCGGAAATTGTACAGCGTATCAAGGAGGATGGCCACGAGATAGGCAGTCATGGTTATCGCCACATTAATTTGAGCAATCTCAGCAAAACGGAAATAAAGGAAGAAATCAGTAAAACCCATCAGATTATTAATGAGATCGCTGGAGTTGAGGCCAAACTGATCAGAACCCCCAATGGGGATTATAGCAATCATGTAATTGAGGCTATTCACGAAAGCGGCTATGAAGCCATTAAATGGGGGACCGACTCCCTGGATTGGATGAATCCAGGGGTAGACTCCATTATTGAAAGGGTTTGCCAGCAAGCCCATGCAGGGGATATCATTCTTATGCATGCCAGTGATACCTGCCAGCAGACGGCAGCAGCCTTGCCTGTGATAATTAAAAACCTCCAGGATCAGGGTTATGAAATGATTACCGTTTCCGAGTTGTTAAAGGAAGATCAAGCAGGTACGGGAACCAATAAGAAATAATCCAGGTTTAAGGGATCTCTTCCTGCTCTTGGCTGTCTAAAGCAGTAAATCTACGCAAAGGCTTTTCTATAGGAAAAGGGCTTTCCAATACTGAGCTGCTGGCAATGCCCATTTCTTTAAATTTTCTGGCCGTAACCAGTACCCTTCCTTCCAGAGAACCCACTGCCCGGTTATAGGCATCCACCGATCGATCCAGTCCCTTACGCATCTCCGCAAAATGCCCGGCCAGTACCCGTATCCGCTCATACAATTCTTTTCCCAACTCGCTTATTATCCTGGCGTTTTCACCTATCTGTTCCTGCTGCCAGCCATAGGCTACTGAACGCAATAAGGCAATCAGGGTAGTGGGGGTAGCAATAATAACCCGTTGCTGGGCTCCGTATTCAATCAGCTGGGGCTGCTGCTCCAGAGCGGCACTGAAGAAAGATTCCCCGGGTAGGAATAATACAACGAATTCGGGATGGGGCTCGAACTGCTCCCAGTAACTTTTACTGGCCAGGTTGCTGATATGGCTTTTGACCTGCCGGGCGTGATCCTTTAGATGCCGGGTTTTTTCCTCTTCGTCAACACTTTCTATGGCTTCCAGATAAGCCTGAAGAGGGGCTTTGGAATCAATAACTACATTTCTTCCTCCCGGCAATTTTACTATCATATCCGGTCTCATTAATCTCTGCCCATCAGTATTGACACTGGCCTGTTCTACGAAATCACAATACGGCAGCATTCCTGCCACTTCCACTACCCGCCTCAGCTGTATTTCCCCCCATCTCCCCCTTACCGCCGGAGTTCTCAGGGCTTTTACCAATGCTGCTGTCTCATACTGCAATTGTCCCTGGGCAGTAGCCATGGACTTTATTTGTTCACTCAAGGAAGCATAAGCACCTGCTCTTTCTTTTTCCAGAGCCTTAATTTGTTCATTAACCTCTTGCAATGATTTTTGTAGAGGTTGCACCAGATGATCTATAGCCTTTTGGCGCATTTCCAGTTCACCCCGGGCTCCTTGCTGGTATTTATCCAGGGTGTTTCGGGCTAACTCTAAAAAAGCCTGGTTATTGTTCTTTAAAGCCTCGGCAGACAAGGCCTGGAATGAGGTCAGCAGGTTCTCCCGGGCCTCTTTCAATAAGGCTATATTATCCTCCGCTTTTCTCTTCTCTTCCTCCAAATTTGCCTTTAATTCAGCTGCTAAAACCTGTAGTCGGCCATTCTCTTCCTGCATATGGACCAACTCTTTTTTCTGCCGCTGTAACTGCTCTTCCAGATAATTCAGCCAGGAATTTTTTTCTTCGGCCGCTGCCCGGGCCTGCTGCTGTTCTGACAATTCTAACCTTAAAGATTGAATTTCAGCCTCCAGTGCCAAATGAATATTCCTGCTTTCCTGCAGCTGCTTCTCTTTGTCCTCCCATCTCTGGCTCCAATTCTGTTCTTGAACTTGAAGCTCCATTTGATGTTGCTCTTGCTGTTTTTTAAAGAAACTGCGGTAAAAAGGCAAGGACAAGCCGATACCAGTAATTATGGCTAAGAGTATAGTCAAAGCATATGAGTAATAATTGTCCACTAGAACACTTCCTTTGACCTGATGCTTATCTGTCCTTATATCCTATTTATGGACGGGTTGGCCTGGATATGACAGCCCCTCCTCCATTTTACAGGATAATAATCAGAATAAGGTAAAAAATATATTCTGCCTGGGTATATTCATGATCACCAAACCACAAGCAGGAAGGGCAGATAAGATGTTAAGTAAAGATGGAGTACAGGCCAGATACATACTGGCTTTTTGTTGCTTTTTTCTATCCGGAACCGAAATGCTGACGGGGTCTGCAGCTACCATAAGCGGAATAATGGGTACAGTAGAGCTGGCTACTGCCTTGTTGCATTACTCACCTCTATACGAGCTTTACGATATCATTAAAACCTACAGCCAGAGTTGAGAAGATTGCTGCTAATCACAGCTTTATGATTGTTCTTCCCATTTATCATCTTCCAGGCTATATACCTGGAATTTATTTATCGGTAGCTGGATATTTTCCCAGCTTTCTTCCCGCGAGAAATCCAATGGGAGGTCGGACTCCGGGTCTTGATTTACTATTCGATATTTATCGGTATAGAACTCAGGACCCTGGTAAACCGTTAAGTAAAAGACCTCTCCTGCCATTCCCCGGTAATCCTTAGGAAAATAGAGGATCAGCCGGTCCGGCTTATCATATTGGGCTGCCATCTGCTCCATAACTATTTCCTGGGGCATGGTGGCCATTTCCTCCCTTTTGTCATCTGGGGACAGGTTTTGCCAGCACCAAATAAGTATAAACATGACAAAAGCTATATAGAGAATTCTACGGTAATTCATTTCAAGTCCTCCTATTAACCAAGGGCCGGCAACCAGCATTCCCCAGATGGAAATCAGCAGGGGTCAAACCTTAGTTCTCCTACTATGAGTGTTGATAATAGGAATTTCCCAGTTTCTTCACTTGCCCGGTTTTTATCATATGTTCCAGGTGTTTGTGGGTCATCATCTTGGCATAGAAAGTAGCATACTGACTGCGCCCTAAGCCAGGGAAATCTCCTATAGCACTTACAATGCCGTCCAAAGTTGCCGGGTGCTTTAATACCTTTAAGATCCTGTCTTCCCGCTCTAAAACTATGTCCCGGTATTCCAATACCGCTTTTATTATATTATCTTCCGGTTTTTTAAAAACCCTGCGATGAGAAGTGACCAATATACGCGGATTGATTGCTATTATCCTGGCAATGGATTCCAACAGATCGCCTACATCCGAGCTCTCTCCTCCATACCAGGGGCCTTGAGGGGCTAAGTCCAAATCACCGGAAAACAACAGACCTTCCTCTTCTATATAAAATCCATAATGGCCTTTGGTATGGCCGGGTAGACGCAAAGCCTGAATACTGTTTTGGCCCAGATTGAATTGCTGTTTATCACTAAAACAGCCTTCTAGTTTTATGTTCTGAAAACCCGGCCTAACGGGAACATCATCCGGAAAATCCTGAGGTGATCGCAGTTTTTCCGTCTTGTCTTGTCCCATCAGTTCCCTCCAGCGGAAACGCCCGGTATGGGTAAAGTATTCTTCCGGACTGGAGTATACCAGTGCTTCTTCCTTACCAGTATATACAGAAGCTCGAGGGAAGAAAGGCCAGCCATTAATGTGATCAAAATGATAGTGGCTTAATAAAAGCAGCTCAATATGGTCTGGAGCAATCTCCTGATAGGCATTTCCACCTGCCCCAGCATCGATTATGGTTTTTATATTGTCATTTATGTACAGTGAATTGCTATAGGGATAAAGGGTTTTCCCTTCTGGTCTTACCAGTATTATCTGGGGAGTAATTCTGATCAGCATATGTCCTCCAGCGTAAAAAAGCCCGGGCAAACCCGGGCTTCTTCTACTTCAGTCTAAAGAAATTTTACTCAAGTTTTTCCATCACATCAAGGATCATGTCAAAGAAATAGTTTATATCCTCTTTGTCGTTCATCCCAGCTTTAAAACCTACTTCCGGAAATCTGCCCGGACTATTGATTTTCACATTAACCATGTAAGTAGCTTGTTCCATCTCATCTTCTACGTTTTCAATATCCAAATCTATATCGTCAAGGTCATAGGAAAGCGAATTGTCGTTTTCATTAAATACTTTTTCGAAAGCTTCCGAATCAAATTCCTTACCATTATCAATAATCTGTGCAACAATCCACATCACGTCGGTAGCGCTCATGTCTAATTCCTCGGTTAGATGCATAATTTCATTGGCAACTGGAGTAATTTTCAGCAGATCTGATAGATTTACCGGCTCACCTTTGCCCCATCTCTTTTTCATAATCTCACCTCCGCATCTGGTCAACGCCTTTAACAATTAACATAAAAGATAACATCAACATTGCTTACTGGTATCTCTTATTTGATTATATGTGAATTGTTATATAAAAAACAGTGATATTTACTGGGAATGCTTTAACAGCTTCGACATATTTTGCCAATAAACAAGGCTTTATTTATGCCTATGGTAGAAAACTATACCATGAAAAGCAACCCTTTGCAAGAGTTGAATAGAAATAAGGGCCGGTGTCCAATTACTACCCTTAACACCAGAATATTTTTAGCTTTCCCTTCTTTCCTGCCGGATTCTTTCCACCTCGGGTTTGATCGCTTTTCGCAAATGCTGACGTTCTTGACGTAAAAAATCCTCTAATTCCTGGGTACTGACCCGAGTATCATGACGGCCTAACCTGATATTAAGGCAGTCATTACCCTGCAGGTAGAAAATGAACTCAGCCCGAACCTCTACATCACCGTATTCCAGGTAAGCATCTCCTCCCGCTTTGTTGCGGTCAATATGCCTAAAATTTTCGATCCTTAACAGGCGCATAACTGAGCCTCCTTTTTCCTTGATATTATATTTCTATAAAGATATCTATTATACCTTTAAGTTGAAAAAATTAGCAGATTTATTTTTCCAAATCTTTGGCTTATACTTAGACCAGCAAATATAGTGTAGCAACGAGGTAATAAAATTGAGCCATTTATCAGATTCTATCCTGGGAATAATTTACATATTCATATCCGCCTTTGCATACGCCACCCAAACCATTTTAGGAAAATATGCTTTTGCAGCCGGGCTTAGCCCGGAATCCCTTTTGATTTTGCGCTTTGCCTTTACTACTATCTTGCTAACCCCCTATCTCCTGATAAGAAAAATCCCGGTAATTGATAGATCGCCCCTGGTACTGATACAGACCATGCTCTTTGCTGTTGAGGGACTCTTGTTTTTTTATGCCTTGTCCCAGCTGGCAGCCAGTATAACCATTGTAATTTTCTTCTGTCATCCGGTACTGGTGGCTATTATTGGTTCCATCATTTTTAAAGAGAAACTCCATTGGTATTTCATAGGGGGATTATTGCTGGCTGTGAGTGGAGTGGCCCTGGTTTCAGGACTAACAGGAGGGTGGGGACAATTATCTCCCTTAGGCTTGTTGTTAATAATTGGATCAGCCCTGGCTTATACCACATATAGTCTAATTAGCCAGAAGAGTGTGATCAAGGTATCCCCCCTTAGCATAACCAACACCCTTACCCTGGGCAGTTTGTTAATTATATTGCTGCTATTTCACGATTTGAGCTTTATTTCGGCTTTATCACTCAAAAGCGTGGGCTTGGTCCTACTTATGACGGTATTAAATACTCTTATCGCAGTAGTTTTTTTTCTCAAAGCAGTCCAAAAAATTGGGGCGGCCAGGGCTACCTTGCTGGGAACCCTGGAACCTGTTTTAGCCATGCTACTGGCCTTTACCCTTCTAAAGGAATGCCTCACTCCGATTCAGCTTTTGGGAGCCGGACTGGTTTTCTTCAGTATTTTTCTAGCGGTATATCCTTCATCCAGCAAAGGTGGGCAATTAGAGCAAAAAGCCTCTGTTTAATCCTGCCAAACTGCAGTACAAGTGTTTTGGTGTATAAATATGAAAAGGGGCTGGGCCGGAACTCCCGTTCCGATACATCCCCGTATTTGCTTCATATTTTAGTGATGTAGGGGCGACCTGCGCTAGCCTGGAATAACGTCACCACCCGTAGGTACGACCTGCGGTCCCCCGCCGGTTCATTCGCTGGAATAATGTTACTAACCCCCAACGGGTAAATAATACACATATTGGACACCAGGCCTGGGCAGGCGGTCAAAGACCGCCCCTACAATCCACGCCGGCATCCCCTAAAATGCCCGTTATAAGCCTGTAGGGGCGACCTGTGCTTCCACGCCATCACCTTGAGATTGGAGCTTAGTAAAGGTAGATCTCCATCAAGAGCATTCCACCCTCTCTTATTTCAAATTTAGCCGTAGCATTTCTATCTGCCTCTTCCTGGTATATTTCGTTATTATCATTTATATAATAAGCATTATCCAGATCTTCTTTCAAAAAAGGAATACATACACCACCATCCCCATCTCTCTTCAGACTCATACCTTCCCACTCCACCTCGGTAGCACCAAGACCCATCTGGCCAAACAGGTAATAATTAATAACCGCCTTTTTACTACGGTTGATCCTCTCAATTAATTCATCCAAAGATACTTTCATTTTATTCCCCCTCTTTTTACGCAGCTGCAGGTTTTAGCTATTTAATTAAGGAGTATGGCCGACATGATCGCCAGGAATTGCCGGTCATATTTGAGCATGACCCCGTTAGTATTCCACAGGCCGGATCCCCTTACCAGAACATTACTGCAGTAATGCCCCAGCCATCCCGGCGAAGGCGGATCAATGGCTTCTTTGCCCCAATTACTCAATAAAGCGATAAGATTTTGCTCTACAAATTTTAATTTGTTGGCATCTGGATTTTTAACGGGTATAATTAAGACCTGCATTTGACTGATGACACTACTGACTATGGATTCCAATGGATGTTCTTTTTTCCTGACTGCAGCATTAGCCCGTTCTTCTTCCCAGCTATCACAGAAATCCTGATTCTTGTTCATCAAGGCAGTACCAATATGATGACGCAGTATTGACTCCCGGTGATTGCCACCTCCCTTATATGCTCCGGCTATGGTACCTCGATGTTTAATAAGCTGACTATACATCTCGTCCTTATCCTTCCCCAGGGGATAAGACTCAACCCTTACGATCCGCTGTTTCGCCGGGTCTCCCCGCTTTTCCCCCGGCTCCCAATAAAGGCAGCAACCCCCCAGAGGCAAAGATGTTCTACTTAGCTCACTTAATGCTATCCTATTTACTGCTTTTTCTTCATAATCTTCCAGCATCCTGTAAAGGGTATCCAGATCTCTTTTTCTCATAACTATGATACCTCACTGCCTTAGTGCTGATGAAATTTTTCCATATGGATATAATTAATTCCTGCCCTAATACCTAATAAGAAGTCAGGAACCTTCTTACCAAGGCCCTATGAGCAGGAACCCCCAGAGAATTATGAAAATTTATGTCCGGAGGGCCAGACTAAAAAAGTAGCAGCTCGACCTCCTAAGTGGATGATGATGAACTATTTCAGGCCCAAAATCAAGTTCCAGCCCAATAAATGGAAATTTAACGGCATAATATGGGGCGATTACATACTAATCCATAGTTTTCGGACAGTCTCGGGCGGTCAAAGACCTCCCCTATATATGACTGCATGAGATCCATATTAACGGTCCGAGTCTGAAACCTCCGGTGCCAGACCCCAACTTATCAACCACCATGATTAGGAAACAACCCAGTATGAAAATGAGGTAGCGATCACCCGTACGGTATTCTCCTGATGATAATGTTACTAATTAATGAGAGCTGGCGCAATGCATAATATGGTAATATATGGGCAGCATATTTAATGGAGATATACGCTTATTACTCGTTAATGCTCGTAATATATGAAATGTACCTGGTAGAAAAACGGATACTGGGACCGTTATATGAACTTTACGCGCAGGGGAATCAATAAAGAAGGTCCAGAAAAGCCTGACCCAGCAAAAACGAGGTGCTTTATGACTAGAAAAGATTTTCACATGCAAACCTTGTGGATCGATTTATATATGAGGATCTTCCAATGGTTTAGGAATCTATACATTGCGAAAACTTATGGCCTTAACAAATCAAGCCCATACTATGATAAATAGGTACGGGCTTGATTTAGTCTCTTAATCGATGATGAGGCTTTTATTTGTCTCGCAGAAATATTCAATTCCCGGTATAGCTTGGGCACTAAACCTGAATAGGCCTTCTTCTCAATTTGTACCGGTAAATCAAGTATAGGATACCCAGCAAGGTTACCATCAAAATCGGGTGATATATAGCATATACCAGGGCAATTACTGGGGCTAACAATACTCTGACCAAGATTTTTAGTGGCTCGCTAGAAGCAATCATAGCTGCTATGGGAGGCGAATGATGGTAGTAAAATTCTACCAAAGCCATCCCTAATGAATTGGTCAACAAGTACTGGTCGCGAAAATGTCTCAAGAGTGACACCGGCCAATCAAACTTGGAGCCGAAGGCAGCGGTGGCTATAAAGCATTCGTCGTAGATTGGGGCCGTCGCCGGGAACACTGCGGTAATGACCCCTGAATTGGCCGCATTGCTCACCGTATCTGCCCCTTCTACGGTGAAGAAGTTTTCACTCACTCCGGTTAAGGTGTAGCCTGCCTTGGCTGTCAGGGTGATAGTTGCCGTGTATACTGTCTCCGCCGCAAATTTATTATCAATAACTTCAGGGCTCCAGTTTATGGTTCCGGTGTATTGCTCAGTTTCGATTATAGTCGTGACCGGTACCGCATCCCTTACCGGCTCTGTCACGCCGCCTATGGCTGCAAGGTTAATTACTGTGGCATAGGCCATGACGCTTTCAAGCGAGGCGCCACTGACCGTGCTGTCCTCGCTGTTGGCAAACACGGCCAGCTGGGGATAGAAAAGGGTTCCTGAGTTATTGGCTTCAGTCACAAATAAAGGCGTGCTGAAATCCAGTCCCGCCATACTGGTGGCTGCGTCTGTACCTGTCATTTCCCCCGTTGTCCGGCCAGTACCATAGAGAGTGGAGTTATCGCCGTGGCTCTTGGCGTTTTTCGTACTGTTCCAATAGGTATCGGTGATGGTTGCTTTATTCCTGTTTTTACCCACTAAACCACCCAATGCGGTGTTCTCACCACTCACTTGGCCAGCCGTATAGGACCTGTTGACTTTAACACTGCTCTCATAGATATAACCCAACAGACCGCCAAAATACTGACTGCCGGTACTGGCAATGTTGGTTCCCACCACATCGCCAGTGGCATAGGAGTCGTTTACAGTCCCAGAATTTAGATACCCAATCAATCCGCCCAAACAGGTGTTGCCGCTCACGCTACCGCAGTCCGTTACCAGAACATCACCGCTGGCAAAACAGCGCTCAACGACAGCCTCAGTTCTGACGTGTCCTACTAAACCGCCGGCGGAAGAGCGATTGGTTGCGTTGACCGCGCCAGTGGCATAGCAGTCCCTAATGGAAACCACCCTATTATACCCGACCAAACCACCGATATATGTTTCACTGCTTAAGTTGGCAGCAACCGTAATATCGCCGGTGGCATAGCTATTAGTGACATTGAATACGGGCGCGTTTGGATCGAGCCTGTTGCTGTTAAGTGTGGTATTGGTTCCTACCAGCCCTCCGATACCGGAATCAGCAAGGATGTTTGATGCCGACACATTGCCGGTGGCGCTGCAAGACTCAATTTCGGCTTTGCTAACCAGAGGCTGATCTTTGCTGCTGTTGACGCTGTAGTTGTATCCGACCAAGCCGCCGAGGTGAACCTTGCCCCCGGCTGCCGTCACAGAGGCACTGGACGAGCATCCGGATATCTTGCCGTTATTCTGCCCGGCAAGAGCCCCAATGTACTGCTCTCCAGCAGAGCAGATTGCCGAAACGTTTCCATTCACGGTCAGGTTACTGACCTGACCTACGGTGCCGATAAAGGCGAAAAGGCCGACATGGGTGTCAGGGGAATTGGCAATGTTTACCGAGATGCTTTTACCGTTGCCGTCGAAACTGCCAACGAAGGGATTGGCAGCACTGCCAATCGGTGCAGTCAGGCTATCGGTGATATCTGCCTCCAGCCGGAAACAGGCATTGGGGTAATTACCGACTGCCTCCATCTGGCCTCGGTTTGTGATGATAAAAGGTTCGTTTGAAGTGCCTGTCCCTTCAGAAAAAGCACTCGAGCTTTTTACTGTAACGGTTGCCGTTCCGGATTTAGAGCCATCTATGGTTGAGATTGCGGTAATTGTAAGGCTGGCTGCGCTTTCATCCATGGCCACCGACAGTATCCCGGAACTGCTGATGTACGTGCCGCTGCCCGTATGGCCTGTAACAGACCATACCACTGCCTGAGCCGGGGCATTATTTCCCGCAACAACTGCCGTGAAAGCCTGTTGTTTTCCTTTTTCAACTTCTGCCGTAGAAGGGCTTACCGTCACCGAGGTTACGGAAGGAGCCGCAAAAGATGCGCTGGTCAGTGACAGCGATTTGACCGTATCGTCGGTGCTGTCGGCAAACAAGGCCAGCTGGGGATAATACCAGTGGGATGCGTCGTTGGCGGTTGCCGTCCAAACCGGGGTTGTAAAATCAAAGGACATGTTGTCCTTGGCGGCATCTCCGGTCATTTGCACCGTTGTCAGTCCGGTACCTATGACGGTCGTACTGTTGCCAATGCTTTTGGCAGTTTTATCCGTATTCCAATAGCAGTTTGCGGCCGTTCCGTCCGCCCTGCCCAGAAAGCCCCCCGCATAGGCATTTGCCCCCTCCGCCGCTCCCCCGGAATAACAGTCCTGCAGGGCGCCGGAATATAAATAACCTACAAAACCGCCCATATATGTATTGCTATCGCTTGCGACATCGATCCCCAACACGTCTCCGGTGGCATAACAGCAGTTGATTACGGCCTGACTCCGGTTATAGCCTACAAAGCCGCCTGCCGCAGAACCGCTGCTAGCGGACACGTCCCCGGCAGAAAAACAATACTGTATTGATACCGCCTGGTTGAATCCGACCAGGCCACCGATGTAAGCCTCGCCTCCCGTTTCTGAAACACTGCCCGTGGCATAGCAATTGATTATACCGTAGGTTACATTCTGCAAGCTATCCGTATAGGTGGTGGAATTGGCTCCGACCAGACCTCCGATAGGACAGTCTTCAGGGTTAGACGTGGCTACAACATTGCCCGTCGCGTAGCTGTCGGTAATAGAAGCTAATATGGTCACAACACTGGTGCCGGACCCTTTCGTGTTCTCGCTGTAACTTTGTCCGGCCAGCCCTCCCATATAGACATAGCCTGCACCGGTAACATTGCCTTCAGCATGGCAATTGCTGATGGTCCCATATTTGTTGTAGCCGGTCAAACCGCCGATGCGCGAAAGCGAGGAAACATCCGATTCCACAGCGCCCGTTGCATAGCAATTGTCTATGCCCGCTTCATAATTATATCCGATCAGGCCGCCTATGTCTGTTCCACCGGCAGATTGCCCTGACACAACTTGACCGGTTGCGAAGCACCCGCTTACATCGGCTTCGGTGTTATATCCGATTAAACCGCCGGCATATATGTTTTCAGAAGCTGCAGCCGCGGTTACGGTTCCCGTGGCGGAAGAATCCAAAACCCTTCCGGCATTATATCCAATTAACCCGCCGACAGATGAACGCTCGACCGTATCTCCCGAGGCGGAGACCGCGACAGCGGAAGTACAGCGTTCAATGGTACCTTCGCTATATCCGGCCAGGCCTCCTACGCCTACATTTGAGGCAGATCCCGCAGCACTGCCTTCTACCTTGAGATCATATACGGTTCCCCCGCTGCCGATAAAACTGAAAAGCCCCACGCCGTTGGCGGATGCGTCAGTGATTTCGATTTTTATTATTTTATTATTGCCGTTAAAGTTGCCGGTAAATGGGCTGGAAGAACTGCACAGAGACTGGTCAAGGGCGTCGGTGTTGATGTCGGCGTCCAGCCGGAAATAGGCTCCGGGACAGTCGCTTACCGACTTCAAATGACCCAAGGTGGAAATTAAGTAAGGATCATCCGGCAGGCCTAAGCCTCCGGCAAATTGTTGCTCGATTACCCCGGTATAGATGCTTTTTTGCGGGGCACCCGAAATGATCCCGTTGGAAGGCGTTATCTCAATGCTAAGATAATGGCCAATATCGTCGCTGGTCAGAGTATAGGCGGTCCCCGTGGCGTCCGGTATTGCTGTCGCGCCTTCGCCGCTGGCGTCGGTCGCCCGGTACCATTAATAAGTTGTGCCGCTTTCGGCCCGGTTATCCATATCAGAATAGTCATAGCTGGCGGTAAGGGTATGGCCTTCGGTAAGCCTGCCGTTTACCGTCAGGTTAAAGATTTTCGGGGCGTGGCTGGCACTGAAATCACCCACGCCAATAAGCTGGGGAAACCCTCCATTTTCAGCGGCTGCCCGCTGCCACTGGACGACCTTGGGCTCGCTTGGGGCCAGGTCGCTGGCGTTGGTGTTCAACAATTCTGTAAACTCATCGCTTTGCATCTGCGCCAAGGAATAAGGGGAGTCTGGCCAATAATTATTGGACAGGGTGTTGCTCCACTGGGCATCGAAGAATGCGCCGGGCGTCCCCCCTACACATCCCGTTGCGTAGTTGTTTATATAGGTGCAAGAATAAGTATATGCCGCAAAGCCGGCTTTATATTTCATGGTTCCAGTCACATCGCACCTGGAAAAAGAGTTCATGTAAATAGTTGATTCCGATTTAGCAACAAACCCGGCTGCACCTGCCTGCGAAGTTGCTGGAACGGGGACGCCGTTGACCAAGCCTGTACTGTAGCAGTTTATGACCAAGGCGCTCCAGATAGAGGCGCAAAATCCCCCTACTTGGCCGTTTGCTCTAACGACACAGGAAGAATAGCAATTTTTTACAGTCGCATTACCGGGCACCATTAATTCTCCGTAGAGCTCCCCAACGACTCCGCCTGTGTAAGAAGCGCCTCTATCGCTAAGCTTCTTGCTCTCCAAATATCCCGTGACATAACAGTTTTCCAGGGCCGAAGCCTCTTCCAGATACCCGACCAGGCCACCAACATGAGCACGATCCATCATATCTGTAATGGCCGTGTATACAGCCACGTTCTCCAAGCCGACGTTTTTAATGGAGGAGTTTTTGGCATACCCAAAGAAGCCGTTATAAACCAGAGTGGAGGGCGACTCAGCCGTTCCTATGCTCAATCCCGATATTTTATGCCCGTTCCCGTCAAAGGTTCCCTGAAACGAATTGCTTGTGATTGTGCTGCTTGTGCCTATGGGCGTCCAGTAATGCGCCGACAGGTCTATGTCCTGGGTAACGTTTATGGTATAGCCGCTAAACGTCGTCACACCGCTGTTTACCTGTTCGGCCACCCAGGCCAGCTCCTCCGCGCTGTCGATGATATAGGTGGAGTCGGATATGTCAGGTGCGATGGTATAGCTATTCCAGTTTCCGTCGGGAGTTCCGCTGGCCAGCGCCGGCAACCCCATCCCCAATATAAAGGCACCTGATACTAATATAAAAAGGATCGCACTGCAACAGATTTTCTTTTTCATTACGATGAATGAAATCATATAAAACCTACCTTTCTATAAAATTTAACTGCTTTTTATACCTTTTAATAAACTTCCTGCTCTTTTCCCCACTAGAAACTGCCAGCAATAAACAACCTATTTGGTGACGATATTAAAGAAATGAGATTGTGAACTGCAAATTGATATCACTGCAAAAACTCTATTTGGGTCAATTGATCATTACAGATGTGGCTATATTTTATAAAGGGTACTATATATTGTGGTGCTTATTGGACAAAATGACTTTTTGCAGTGGAAGCGAATTTAATATATAAATTATTCTGATTTTATCTTGACACAAAATTGGAAAATACACATCGTACCAAGGTACGATAAAGCTTATCCGATAACCAACTGCCACTAATACCTCGCTTCTTCAGCGGGGATAAGTAGCAGTAAGTACCTGGATAACGATTTCCAAGCATTAGATGGCGCTATAACGCCACCTGATGCCAAGAACTCTGTTTATGATCCTTAAGCGATCTAATAGAATGTGAAGACAATTAGAGGTGCAAAAGACGGGGTTGTTGTCAGCAAGGAACGGTTCGGTCAGAACGATTCCCGGATCAGCTTCATGCATTGGGCGCGGGTTTTCACCCCCAGCTTGCTGTAGATGTTGCCGGTGTGGGTTTTGACCGTTCTGAGACTTATGCCCAATTTTATGCTGATCTCCTGGTTGGTGTTGGCTTTGAGCAACAATTCCAGCACCATTTTTTCCCGCGCCGTTAGCAGCTTTTCAATTCGGCCGGCAGCAGTCTGCTCATAAGTTTCCGGCACGGCCAGAAAGTTTTCCTGCATCTGTCCTAAAAGCTTTTTCGCAAAGGCAATCAGTAACTCCGCATCTGGATGTTTTGTCCGCTTGCTTTGACGAGTAGTGTAATAACTTAATAATTGGGCCATGGGAGCAAATTCATCCAAAAAGCTCCTTACATAGCCTTCTTTCATGCCTATGGAGAGGGCGCTTTCCAGATAGACTGTGCATTTCGGTATATCATTGTTCATGTATTCCAACAAGGCCAAGAGGTTCAGTATCTCCACCCGGCTATGCAGCCGGGCGGTTTCCTCCGTAAAAGTCAAAAGCCTTTCCAGCAGCAGCCTGGCATCCTGCGGCCTGCCTTTAAATATCAGCGCCCGTGCATAAACGATGAACTCAAATTCCCTGGCCTTGCTCAGTTCACTATAGATATCCAGCTTCCTGGAAGCAAACCATTGGTCTACCCCGGCTGTCTCCCCCATATCCAAATACAGGCGGCAGCGGAAGGCTTGCAGAGTATATTTCCAATGGCTTTTTCCCATGCTTGGCAGCTTTCTTTCACATTCTGCCAAGGTCTCAAATGCACCCTGCATATCTCCCTTACCCCTTCTTATCCTGGCCAGGTTCACCATCACCGGAACGAAGGCGCCGGGACAGCCTGCAGACTGTGCTTCATCCAAGGCTTTAAGCAGGTAAGGCAACGCTTCTT
Organism: Syntrophomonadaceae bacterium; assembly: GCA_012520725.1. Lineage (GTDB taxonomy): Bacteria > Bacillota > Syntrophomonadia > Syntrophomonadales > Syntrophomonadaceae > JAAYJK01. Next base: position 66,936 of record JAAYNQ010000048.1, read on the forward strand.
CCGACCGGTTGCTTTCATAATAATATTCGCCCAGTATTAGCGGAGCATAGCCAGGGTTTTTTGATATCAGTTTTCGGTAGCTTTCGGTTATCCTGGCATATTGGCCGGGGGCATCCCGGCACAAAGTTATCAGCTTGTTGACGGGGCAGCGATAGAAGTAGATATCTGCCTGGTTGGGGTCGTGATATTCCGGCATTTTAAAATACCTACCTCCATCTGTCGACCCTGCTGAAAAAATTAGAGCCAAAAACCCCATATTGCCTTCTCTCAAAAGCAGATTGGCCTCCACTAAAGTGGCTTCCGTCAGCCGGTAGCGATTTTGTTCAGGGTCAGTAATCTGATGAGCCTCTCTTAAAGCCTTCATCCGATCAAGCCAATGCCGCGATAAGTCAAGGCGGCCGATCTCCGCATAATACATGGCATAAATGACGGCTATTTTATAGCTGTTATCTTTGTAACCGGGGGGCAGGCGTTCTATCCATGACAGCACTCTCCCGAAATCATTCTTTTGTATCAAGGGGTCGATCCGGTGTTCTATTAAATCAATGGCTTCTGGGTAGGAATTCCCCTCCAGCAGATGCTCAATAGCTTCCGGTATCATACCCTGCTCCCTAAACCAAAGGCCCGCTCTCTTATGCAGCCGGGGGATTTCATCCGGGGATGTTTTCCAAAGGCGCTCTTGTAAAAAACTTTTAAACAGGTGATGATACCTGAACTCCCGCCTTGGCCCGTCCAGAGCCACCATAAAGCCGTTTGCTTCGTAAATCTCCTCCAGCAGCCGCTGTCCGTTGTTTTCCCCGGTGATCGCATCACAAATGCCTGCGGAGAGGGTATCCAGTAGGCAGGTTTTCATGGCGAAGTTTCTTTTTTCATCACTCCATATACGTAAGACTTCATCGTTTAAATATTGTCCGATATCCTTAAGGGATACTTTGAGATCTGCTATGACATCACAGTGCCCGCCGTCATCCTCCACAGACATGGCCACAGCCACCAAGGCCGCCGCCCAGCCCCCCGTATAGCTTTTTAATGTTCTTATTTCACTGTTTTTGAGAATAATACCCCGGGCCTGATAAAACAAAAATATCTCATTCTCTCCAAAACGCAGGTCTTTTTCCTTAATATGCTGTATCTGCCATTTGAATTTGTGCCTGGCCAGACCAATTTCCGGCGTACTGCGGCTTATGAAAATCAGGTGCATTTTCGGGGGCAGGTAGTCGATCAGATAGGATAAGCCTTCCATGATGGCAGGATCGGCAATGTAATGCAGGTCATCCAAGACCAGGATAAAATCAGATTCCACTTCAGCCAATTTATCGATCAGGATATTGATATGCAGGTTTGCTTTCATCATTTCCAGGTCGGAAAAAACATATTTTGTTCCTTGGCTGATGCCTGCGACGATATTATCCAAAGCGGAACAAAAATATGGCCAGAACACCCCGGGGCTGTTGTCATGAGAATCCAGCGACAGCCACGCCACAGGCAACCCGCATTTCTCCAGCCAATGCAGGATAGCGGTGGTCTTGCCGTAGCCTGCGGGTGCGGTGATAAGGGTGAGCTTGCATTCGAGCGCCTTCTGGAGTTTTTGTAAAACCCTTTCTCTGCTTATGATATTTTTATTGATGGCAGGTACCTGAAGTTTAGCGCTTAACAAATTACATCTCCTCGCTTGTTATCGTATTGCCGATGTTTTGGTTTGCTACCTGCCCCTTTGTAACCTATCTCCAGGCTGTGGAGCATACTTTATACTTGCTACGCCCATTGCTAGTTAAATAAAGAAGGCGCCAAATAAGCCCCAATATTTAGCGAAATGCTAAAGTGCTTTTTCAACGCCAGTTTCCGGATCAACTTGTTATGAGCAGCAGATCCAAATATATTTTACGCAATAACTGGAAATCTTTCAATAATTTCTAATAGTTTTAGCTATTTTTACCATCGCTGTTACTGTTCACACACACTCCAACCTAAACAAAAATTCCGTAGAATCAGAAAATGGGCCAAGATTTTCCTTGAGAATAAAAGTTGGGTTGAGTAGACGGAGCCTTACATTTTAAATTGCCGCCATTGGGGGGGACCTGTGGTCACCTGCAATAATCACCAATTTCCCGGTGGATAATCATTTTCGTGTGAACTTATGGCTTCAACAAATCAAGCCCATACTATGATAAATAGGTACGGGCTTGATTATCGCACATGTTTGGGATGCAAGGATAAGTTTTTATTGAGGCCTGCTTTGGAAACAGCCTCTTACCTGATCCATTCATTATAAGATACAACTAAGTTACAACATAAGCCTTACATTCAGTGCTTTAAAGGCTACTGCTGCCTCATCTCCCAGTTTATACCCACTGAGTCTGAATTTATCCCGGGGCATAATGGTAGTCAGCAGGTTCTCTCCTACCTGTAAGCTTATCCGGGCCATGTA